>JANXOJ010000260.1 GCA_025353625.1 Planctomycetota bacterium
ATGCCGACGCCGCAACCGCAGCCGCAGCTTCCGCGCGTGTCGCCGTTGGCACCTCCGCCGTCAAGCGGGCTGCTCGTGGGTGTGGTGCCGCTCGCGGACCCCCGGTTTGCGAGGATGCCCGTTCCACGCGGCGCGGCGGGCGGCGGATCGATCGGCCGCGTTACAATACCTAGACCTTGCAGCCCGCTGGGGTCGGTGGCGATCATCGGGGCGTTGCCTGCGTAGCGGTTCAAATTCGGGTCGCCGCCCGCGAAACCGGTTGGGTCTTCGCTGAGCCAGCGGCCAGTCAGTGCATCGTACCATCGAGCGGCATTGTTTTGCAAGCCGGTGGCAGAGTCCATCGGGCAAAAATTAAAAACGGTTCCGGCCACCTTTTGTGCCTACCTTTTGTGCCTCCGTCGTAATCGAACTGCCGCCATCGGAGGTCCCCTCGGTTCGTGCCTATTCGGCCTTGTAGCCTAGCTTCTTGGCTTGGGCGAAGTCCGCATCTGCTTTCGACTTCTCGCCCTTATCCGCATAGGCGTCGCCGCGAGCTTTGTATACAACGCCCAATTTCGGCTCGAGTCCGATTGCTTCCGTGAAGTCGGCAATTGCCTTGCCATTGTCACCCTTCTTTGCGTATGCGTTTCCTCGATTTATGTACGCTACGGGCTCGTTTGGGGCGAGCCGAATTGCCTCACAGAAGTCGGCGACCCCACGATCGTACTCGCCGCTCAAATCGTAAGCAATACCGCGTCCGCAGTACGCGCTGGCGCGTTTCGGGTCGAGTCGAATCGCTTCCGTGAAGTCCTTGATCGCGGCATTTAGTTCGCCGTTCCGCTCGCGGGCATTACCCCGATCAAGATAGGCCGTTATGTAATTTGGATTGAGTCGAATCGCCGCGCTCAGGTCTATGATTGCTTTGTCAAAATTGCCATTCTTCCCGTAAGCGGCACCCCGTCCACAATAAGCCTCAACGAGGGTCGAGTCGAGTCGGATTGCCTCCGTACAGTCCGCGATTGCGTTACTGCAATCTCCAATTCTTTCGAGAGCACCACCGCGAGAGCAATACGCTTTGGCATCCCTCGGATCGAGTTGAATGACTTCGGTGAAGTCGAATACGGACTTGGAATAATTTCCTTGCCGATAGAAGGCGATCCCCCGGCAATAGTACGCTAAACCCAGCTTGGAGTCGATCCGAATAGCGTCCGTACAGTCCGCGATGGCCTTATCGAATAAACCCTTCTCGTAATACGCATGGCCGCGTTGGCAGTGCGCAAGAGCGAGTTTTGGATCGAGTCGCATTGCATCGGTAAACGCAAGGATGGCTGCGTCGTAGTTGCCTTTTTCAAAACATGCAATTCCTTTTTTATAAATATCTGATGCACTTTGCGCGCTGCCCTGCTTAGCAACCGTGCCACATCCTACGGCGACAATGCACGACGTTAACACGCTCAATGAGGTTTTGTTCATTTCATCAACTTTCAACGATTGGGAAGCAGTGTCCTGCTCAATTGGCGCGGCAGGCACACGATCACTCTTTCTTTCGATCCGCAACTGTTATCTACGTTATTTGTTCACTTCTCCGTTGGAGTGTACCCGAGTTCCTTGGCGTGTAAAAGGTCTAGTTCGGCTTGGGCCTTGTTGCCCTTACGCTCGTAGGCTACTGCGCGCGTGTAGTACGCAACTGCTAATTTCGATGATAGGCGGATCGCAACGTCACAGTCCACAATGGCTTTGTCGAAATCGCCCATCTCGGAGTAAGCGGCAGCACGGGCCAGATATGCAGGGCAATACTTTGGATCTAGCTGAATAACATTTGTGAGATCTTCAATCGTCTTTTCAAACTTACCCAGAGCGTAATAGACTCCGGCACGGCAAAAATATGCTTGAACGACTTTCGGATTCAGGCGTAATGCATTGTTGAAGTCGTCAATTGCTTTTTTCCACTCATGTTTTGCTCGATATGCCTCACCGCGCTCCAAATACAATTGCGAGTTTTTTGAATCGAACGCGATTGCGGCAGTACAGTCGGAAATTCCTTTGTCAAAATCGCCCAAACGGCATTCGGCCGAACCTCGGCCAGCATATGCCGGAACGAGCGTTGGAATCAGTCGAATAGCAACGTCATAGTCTGCAATCGCTTTCCGAAGGTCACCGCCGTTCTTGCAATAAAGATTGGCTCGGCACAAAAAGGCTTCGGCAAGCTTTGGACTCAATTCGATTGCTTTGTCAAAGTCAGTGAAAGCAAGCACAAACTTCTGCGGTCCATGTTCATAGCACAAACCGCGATTAACGTAAGCCTCTGCAAAACTGGGGACGAGCCGAATTGCTTCATTGAAGTCGACGATCGCCCTATCGTAGTCGCGCATTACGTACTCGACAGTACCCCGACCATAGTAGGACCGCGCGCTGCCGGGCGAAAGCCGAATCGACTGACTAAAGTTGGCAATAGCATCAGCGTACTCCCTTTTCAAATAACTGGCTTTCCCACGATCATAAAAGCGATCGGCATCCTGCGACTCTGGATTTGCGGGTTGCGCCGAAACAACGCACGTCACTTGCAGCACTAGGACTGAAACCATAAGTCTGAACATTTTACGATTCCTCTGGTAATGCAGTGGAAAACATGACAGCTAGATGGTTTTCGACTCGACGGTAGTTGGTTGACATTAAATGACGCATTCGGTCATTCCCGAACTTAGACCGATAAAACATTGAACGTGCGATTAATAGTGCAAACTTCACCTCACTCCGCACAGCGGTTCCTCTTGGGTTGCCGGTGGGAAAAAATTGGGAAACAGTTCTTCCTCTGTGGGACTGTGAAGTATACTTCTTGGAAGTGGGGGATTTCCTCCGTTCTGACCAATAATGCCATTTGGCACAAAATTCGGGTCCGGAGCCGTTGATACCGGTGGCCGTGGCGGTGGTGGCGGGCTGGCTGGAGTTTTCACTTTTGGACATGCTGGAGGCGGTGAAAATGGCGTTATAGGCCACCAGGCAAGATCATTAATAAGTTTGATGTAGAAAGGGGCCGGAATCAAGTATCGACTCAAGAAAATCTCAAGGTCTAGAACCTTTTCCCCTGCCTGATACGCGGGAGTGATTGGAGTTGAATCAATTGGTATTGGAATGCCATTGAACGAAACAAATGTCGGACCAGTAACGGTGTCACGAACGGTTTTCATGTTATCTCCTCCTCCATCTGTACTTACGCAGAAGATCAATCGGTCGTGTTCCGCCGGGCCTTGGCCGTCGATGTCTTCGCCTTCAAAGCCGACGAGGATGCCGACGCCGCAACCGCAGTCGCAGCTTCCGCGCGTGTCGCCGTTGGCCGCTCGCGGACCCCTGGCTTACGAGGATGCCCGCTCCATGCGGCGCGGCGGGCGGCGGATCGATCGGCCGCGACCGCGTTGCAATGCCTAGACCTTGTAGCCCGCTGGGGTCGGTGGCGATCATCGGGGCGTTGCCTGCGTAGCGGTTCAAGTTCGAGTCGCCGGCCGCGAAGCCGGAAGGGTCTTCGCTCAGCCAGCGGCCAGTCAGTGCATCGTACCACCGGGCGGCATTGTTTTGCAAGCCGGTGGCAGAGTCCGTCGTGCGAAAATTAAAAACGGTTCCGGCCACCTTTTCCCAGTCTCGCCCCGCCCCCTATTCGTGAGAAGAGAACGGGTGTCACTCGCCCGTGTACCAACTACCGACGTCAGGCGCGTTCGCAGCACGGTCGTCCCCGGCAAGAAACGACCGACACCATCTTTCGCGCACTTTCAATGGTAGTGCCATAAGTCGTACCGAACCGTCACCCATCAATACCATGGAGAAGTTGGCCGAGTCTATCACTCCCACATGATTACTTGGTTTGTCACACGCCACAATTGTGGTCGATCCCGAACGCAGTTCGGATGCGCGAAGCCTGGGATTCAGGAGATATGACGGACCAGATCCCAACACATCTGCGGGGCACCTAAGCACCGAGCTATCGAGACCAACTTCCCTTTGAGTTTTTTCATCGCGGAGGATATCAATTGAGACCTGCCCATTCGAGTCTCGCGGAAGATCGCCGTGAATTCTTACAAAGGTCTCAATCGCTTCGTAAAGCTTGCTGAGGTTGCTCACACACGGAGCCTTGTACCGCGCCGACGAGGCACTTCCACATCCCCTGGTTACGAAGACGAAAACAACGCTGAGCATACAAAGCCCAGTCGCGCAAAATGCAATCCTTTGAAAGGACTTGAGCCTGTCTATTCTGCGTACCACTACAAACTCCTAAAAACGACATCGGTGCTTGCTCGACGCTACCAACATTGGCCAGGCTTGTATCCGAAACTATTTTTTCCCGGTCGCCAATAACTGTGCTCATCGCTCCAAAAGTCAATAGTAATCACCTCGCCTGTCGCCTTGATGGTAAGCTCGCCCCACACATGGTCCCTATGCCCAGTCGAAGATATTCTAGTTATGGTATTGTAGTCAAAGTACGAGTTAATGCCTCCATGTGGCATTCGCTTGCTAACCTCTTCCTCGCACTGGTCACAAACACATCCCATCCACCTCAACCGCTGAGCCCCGCCCCGCCTATCAATACTCTGTTTCGCCTTTACAAGGCTGGCGACGATAGACGCAGCTTGCCGCT
>JANXOJ010000299.1 GCA_025353625.1 Planctomycetota bacterium
GCCCACCCGCTGAAAATCGTCAGCGCCCCGCCCGGCGATCAAAGATTTTTCACGGCTGCCGGAAGGACACCGCCGGCCACCGCCTCCTCTGTTTCCAACATCCTTGCTTTCTCCATCTTTCCACTACCTCCATGCCCTCTACTGTAATAAAAAGGGAGGCAGTTGTCTCATCCATTATTGGCACGGAGGGCTCCATAGTGCTTCGTTCAGATTGCTAACTATTTCTTCAGTGACGTCCTTATGAATTAACCTTCCCGCGACGGCCGCACTCCAACCCAAAAAAAATCCCGCAATCGATGACAGCAGTCCCAGCCCAGAGCCTATGAAGCCCGAAAAGAGCACTGCCGACACTAGCGCCAAAAGTGGATTGAATGATTGGTCAAATATCCAAAAAATGCATGCAATGAGGGTGAAGAATATGCCTATGCCAATTCCAAAAACAAGCAAATGAAGGGTAGTTAACAGCCACGCCCAACTTGCTCCAATTAAAGCACCGACGATCCCGTAGACCAGCCATCCGATCGTGGAATTGATTGGATTCGTTAAGTATATTAGGCATGCCAGAATCAGAGGTACGGATCCCAAAGCGGTTCCAAAGTAGACGATGTGACGCATCCCCAGATGACGATCTCGCAAGTCCATTTGCAACTCCGAGCCAGCGATATACGCGATCCCACTAGCCAGAAGTGTGAACAACGCCAGTTGTATCCCCAGCCTAACCTTTGTCATTCTGTATCGGAAATCACCAATCATCGCCAAACGGAAAGCCCACCAGGTAGTTGCCCGTGAATCTGGAGTCGTCCGGCCGACTCTCCACATAGTATAGTGCAGCATGCAAAATCCCACTATGGATATGATAAGAATCAGAAGAGAGCGATTGGGACGCTCCAGCGGAAGTTCCCAGATGGCGAAGTTGCCTTCATTGCTTGGCAGCAGTGAGACAGTCAATCGTGTTCGACTTGCGTTTCTATCCCACCGACATTTTGCCGTCCCGGAAACGAATTCGAGTACTTCCTGTTGCGTGACAGGTGTAGGCTTTTTAGCAAAACCATTCATCGCTTCATTCCCAGCGTTCCACATTGCAATCGCGTCGTCAAAGCCAATGTCCTCGTCAAGCCCGAAGTCCCGTCCTCGGCAAGTGAGAACCAGGCAAATTGTCTTCTCTTCTTTCGCCCAGCGATGAATGTCTTTGATAGGCACGGGATCTCCGCTTGGTAAGCGCAGGAATTGCTCACCCGCCACCGTGAACTCAGAGTGCCCAATGACTACTAGCGGCCAAGCGTCTGCGGCCATCGCCCTTACCTTAGCCTCAAAAACTTCGATCCTCGCTTCTTTGGAGCCTACGATCTCCGCGCTCGCTCGCAGAAATTCTCGTCGATATGAATCCAGCCGATTTAACTGAGATTCCGAAGGATTACCATTTTCCGGAAATACCTTACGATACGATTCCTCGCCGTCAGGCAGAATAACGCAGGCGGATGGATTAAGCTTCCGTGAATTGGTGGTGTAGTCGCTCCACGCTTCGCCGTGAAATGGTGATTTCAGCCTGCTATTTGTGGCCTCCCGTACAAACGGGTCGTCTATGTGGGCGGATTCCAACACGGAGCCGGCAAGAGCCCGTCGCTCCGATGCCCAGCCCGTTGCAAATCCGCTTACCTCAGTCCAAATTTTGCGAGTTACCTCACCCGGAGATCGCGACTCGCGCGCCCCCCCTCGCATCGACTCCCCGGGTCGCTCCTCGCGTTCACGCCCGATTTCGATTGGTCTGCCAACGGCACGCCCCCTCTGCGCCGCTGCGAGGCCAGGAAGCCCGCCGAGTAATAACGCGGAAAGTCCAAGGACTAGTTGGAGGTTTACCGTCGCGCGCCCGAAGCCCGTATGCCTTCGCATATTGAACACTCCTTCCAATCTGAATTCGACGTCTTCGGCCGATTCACGAGAAAATATCGCCGAAGGTCACATGCTCGCTTCCGAGTTTGGTCTCGTGTTTGAGTTTGCGAATCGCCCATACGCTAACACTCTCGCGGATGATCGTCCTTGCCGTAACGCCCACCATCGCTAGGTTCCATGCGCTTGCCGCCACGTCCTTCTCGTAGTAAGCCCATGCGAGAAACCCTGATGCGGCGAGCATTAGAAGCAATGGAATCCACAAAACCGACGAGGATAATGCACTGCAGAATTTGGCCCGCGTCCATTTTTCCCGAAAATACCAAAGCTTTAATGCCTCAAATGCTGCGGCGCCCGCTGCGCCGATTGCGAAATGATGGAGGAACACGTCCATACTTTTTTTCTCCTTTGAGTTGTCGGGCTTAATGTAGAATTCGGGCCTGGATAGCGTAACATTGTTTCTGTAAAAGCTCGCATGCTGGCACTGCAAAAACTGCTAGCATGGAAATTGGCGTTGTAAAGGGCGGGTCATAAATGGGGGAATCAAAGGTGTCACCCATAACCGTCGTCGTGTCACCCATAACCGTCGTCGTGTCAAGGCCCCGTTTTATCGTTATAAACAAAAAAAGGAACAGGGAAAGGCTAGCCGGGGTCCAGGGGCGGCAATGAGCCTCCCTGGTCGGCGAATGGATTCGCCGAAATGTTCTCGAC
>JANXOJ010000335.1 GCA_025353625.1 Planctomycetota bacterium
CGACGATGGCCAGGCCACCGTTACGCTGACCGTGCCCGAACGTTCGACTGCTTGGAAGTTTTTGGCCAAGGGCCTTTCCGCCGAAACGCTGGCCGGCGAGGCGACCGACGACTTGACCGTCAAGAAGGAACTGTTCGGCGAGATCAAGCTGCCGCTGGCCTTCACCGACGGCGACACCGCCGAGATTCCGGTGACGATTCACAACGACCTGCTGGAAAAGGGCCGAATCGAAGTCGTGGTGCGAACGACGATTGGCGGACGCCGCGTGGAAGAAGTCAAGAGCGTGGAGGTGACTGCCAAGGGGCTGCACGAGCTAACCTTCAAGGCCGAGCTCAAGCAACCGGAGCGAAGCGCGAACTCCCCGCTCTCGCCTGCCGTGCTCGACACGAAGGGAGAGGGAACTGACGTGCGGTTCGAGCTTATCGTCCGCGCCAACGGCCGCGAAGACGCGGTCCAGAGAACCATCCCGCTGCATCCCTACGGCGTCCCCGTCTTCACAACGGCCAGCGGCTCCGGCACTTCCGACGGCACCGTTTGGCTTGACCTGCCGGAAGGCGTGCTGCCCGAGTCGGCCAATATGCAGATACTCGTCGGCCCCACGGTCGAACGGAGCTTGCTCGATATCGTCCTCGCCCCGGCACCGTGGTGCCAGATGGAAGTAGGCCGCTTTGCCTCCGGGCTGGAATCGGCGACGAGCGACGTGATGGCCTCGCTCGGCTTGCAGAAGCTTTTGGGCGGCTCGCGCGATGCGGGCGGGCCGGAGGCGATGGCCCTCGATGGCCGCATCCGCGGCAGCGTCAGCCTTTTGCTCTCTTCGCTCAACGACGACGGCGGCTGGAGTTGGACCGGCACCGCCGGCCAAGCGAGCAACCGCTACGCCAGCAGTCGCATCGTCTGGACGCTTACACTCGCACGCAAGGCGGGCTACGTCGTACCGGACGATGCCTACAATAAGGCCCTCGGTTACCTTCGCAATCAAGTCGCCGCCACGGAAAACGCCGACTACGAAAGCAAGGCCATCCTGCTCCACGCCTTGGCCGTCGCAGGGCAAGGCGATTTTGCCTTGGCGAACCGCCTCTATCGCGACCGCAACGGTCTTTCGTCCGCTACGTTGGCGTACTTGGCCTTGAGTTTCGCTGCGATGGATCGCAAGCCGACCGCCGAAGAAATCCTCGGCCTCCTAGCGAAGCGAAATCTCGATGCCCCCCTCGCCGCCGACTCCGCTCGCAGTGCGCTTCCTTGGAGCGATGCCCCGGTTGAACTGCGCGCGCTGTACGCGATCGCGCTGGAAGAAGTCTCGCCAAAATCGCCCAAGGCCAAGGAACTGGCCGATTGGCTGTTGGCCCATCGCACCGGCAATCGTTGGTCGCCGGAAAAGGCGACCGGCCCCGCCGCGCTGGCGTTGTGCCGCTGGTTCGCCGACAGCCGTTTCACGGGCGAGCGCTACAAGTTGACCGTTTTCGTCAACGACGTGCAAGTCAAGCTGCTCGAAATCGATCCGGCGGCCTCCAGCCAATCGATTGAAGTGCCGCGCAAATTCCTCGCGAAGCTTACGGAAAAAGGCAAGCAGCGCGTCAACTTCCAAATCGCCGGACGGGGCCGCTACACCTATCAGTGCATCCTCGGCGGCTTCGTTCCCGCCGACAAAATCAAAAGTACGGCCGGCTTCTGGCAGATTCATCGCTACTATGAGCCTGCCCCGTTGGAACTCGACGGCCGCGAAATCCCGCGCGGCTTCGGCGTCTTGGAAGGCAGCTATCAGACCTTCCGCAACCCGCTGGGGCAACTTCCCGTCGGTCGTCGAGGCATGGTCAATATCGACCTCTGGCGGCAGAACTGGAACAAGCCCGACCAGCGGTTGGAATACCTCGTCGTCACCGAACCAATCCCCAACGGCGCGACGGTGATCGAGAAATCGGTCACCGGGCCGTTCGAGCATTTTGAAATCGGCCCCGGCGAAATCACCTTCTTTATCGGCAGCCGGTCGGGCCTCGGCACGATCCACTACGAGCTTTACGGCTACGTGCCGGGCAGCTACCGCATCGGCCCAACCATCGTCCGCAATGCACACCGGCCCGAGCAGCTTCTGGCCACCGCACCGGCCGCGCTCACCGTCCTGCCGCAAGGGACGAAGTCATCCGACGTCTATCGCCTCACCCCGCAAGAGCTTTACGAGCTCGGCAAGCGACACTTGGCCAAAGTATCCGACACATCGAGCGTGCCGGATACGGAATACACCCAGGCCAAGGACCATCTGACCGAATTGATCGAGAAGTGGAATCTGCGGCAAGACACCTACAAAGATGTTGTGCGGATGCTTTTGGATATTCACCTGGAGATTGGCCCGCCGGCCAAGATCGTCCATTACTTTGAGATCATCAAGGAGAAGTGGCCCAACGAAGAGATTTCTTTCGCCAAGATCGTGAAGGTTGCCGCGGCCTATCACGAAATGGGCGAATACGAGCGAAGCTATCTCGTGTTTCGCGCCACGGTCGAAAGCAATTTCACCCGCGAGAGCGAAGTCGCCGGCTTCCTGCAAACGCAGGGCGAGTTGCTGCGAAGCTTTGAAGCGATGGGCGGCCTCTTGCGGAGTTATCCGCCGGAAGGTTACGTGGCCGCATCCGCTTATGCCTTGGCTCAACAGGTTGCCGCTTCGGCTCCAGCGGCCGCCAACGACGCCAAGCTGCGGCTGGCGAAGGTCAACCGCGTCGATCTGCTCCGCCGCTCGTGGAACATGCTCGAAGGTTTCTTGACCGACTGGCCCGACGACCCGGCCGCCGATCAGGCCGCGTTTGCCGCCGCGAGCACGCTCTTGGACCTGAAGGCTTATCGCGAGGCGGCCGACGCCTGCGGGCGATATTCCAAGCGTTACGCGAAGAGCGATCTGGTCGACAGCTATTGGTACATCACCGGATACTGCAACTTCGCCAGCGGCAAGCATAAAGAGGCCCAGGCCATGTGCCAGAAGGTGGCCGACCTGAAGCGGATCGACAAAACGACCGGCCGCGAGGTGGAAAGCCCGAACAAGTGGCGAGCGATTTATATCCTCGGCCAAGTCTTTCACGGACTCGGCGAAGCGGCCGACGCCATCCGCGAATATCGCCGCGTCGAGGACCGCTTTGCCGACGCCAAGGAGGCCATCGCCTACTTCCTCCGCAAGTCGATCGATCTGCCCGAGGTGACGACGTTCAAGCCGGGCGAGGCGACCGAGTTGGAACTCAAGTTCCGCAACATCCCAGCATGCGACGTGAAGGTCTATCGCATCGACCTGATGAAGTACGGTCTGCTCCGCCGCAACTTGGGCGGCATCGCGCAGATCAATCTGGCCGGCATCCGTCCCTTGCACGAAGCGCGCGTTAAGCTCGGCGACGGCAAGGACTATCGCGACCGCACGCAAAAGCTGGCCTTGCCGCTCAAGGAAGAAGGCGCCTACTTGGTCGTTTGTCGCGGCGACGACCTTCACGCCAGCGGGCTGGTTCTCGTCACGCCGCTGACGGTCGAGATTCAGGAAGACGCCGCCAGCGGTCGTCTGCGAACGACGGTCAAGGACGTAGCGGCCGGTCGCTACCTGAGCAACGTTCAAGTCAAAGTCATCGGCAGCCGCAACGACGATTTCGTAGCCGGCGACACCGACCTGCGCGGCGTCTTCGTCGCCGACGGCATCCACGGCCGTTCGACGGTCATCGCCCGAGTTGAGTCCTCGCGCTATGCTTTCTTCCGCGGCCAAGCCGACTTAGCACCCGAACCGCCGGCAGTCGATGCCAAGGTAACGGGGCAGGCCGCCGCAAATCAACCCGCCGCCCCGGCGGAAAAGCCGATGTCGCAAGAGCGACAATTATTAGAAGGTTTAGAACAGCAGAACAGGAGTTTTCAAGGTCAGCAGATGGACAATTTGAAGCGAATGTACGAGAACAAGGCCAAAGGCGTGGAGATCAAGGCGGCGTATTGAGTTTCAAAGTAGCCCCAGGCACAATTCAAACGCGCGGCTTATTCACCTACTTATCACCACAATTGCCATATCGGCGTTGAGGTTGGGGTCGTCGTGGACCTTGCAGCCGGCTTCGGTGTCGAGGGCAACCTGTTGGTGAATCTTTATCTTGTTGTCGCTGCAAAAGTCCTCGAAGTCGGCAATGGAAAGGAACCGCACGTTGGGTGAGTTGTACCATTGGTAGCCCAAGAGCGAACCGGCTCGAGGCGCGCGGCCTTCTTCGTAAAGGTGCTTGCGGAGCTTCCAGTAGCCGATATTGGGAAAGCTAATGATCCCCTGCCGTCCGACCCGAAGGATTTCCTTGAGCACGCCCGGCACGTCCATGACGGCTTGCAGCGTTTGTGAAAGCACGACGAAATCGAACTGCCCATCGGCAAAGGCGGAAAGGCCGTGGTCCAAGTCTCCCTGCACGACGTCGAGGCCGCGACGGACGCAGGCGACAATCGCCCGCTCGTCGAGTTCGATGCCGATGATCTGCCGGCAGCCGTGCCGACGAAGCCGCGTCAGAAGCCCGCCGTTGCCGCAACCGAGATCGAGGACGCTCGCTCCGGTCGGAATCAATTCGATGATCGAATCGTAATCGAGACGGCGGCTATGGAAGATGCTCGTGGGGTCTTGGCAGCTCAGTTCGTCGAGGGCCGTCTCTTCCACCGTGTCGTCGGCTGGGGCCCTATCGGCCCTATCGAGATTCGCCAAAAAGGCCCGCATCATCTCGCCGTAGATCGGCAAATCGTCGGCAAGAAGGAACGCATCGTGTCCGCAGTTGCTTTTCACGCTGCAATAGCTGATCGGCTTCTGTTCGGCGATCAAAGCGGCAACCATTTTCTCGGACTGGAACGGCGGGAAGAGCCAGTCGGTCGAGAAGCTCATCAGCAGCCAGCGGCATTGCGACGAAGCGAGCGACTGGCGAATTTCCTCGCGCGTGTCGCCCAGATCGAAGAGGTCGATGGCCATCGTCAGTGCGAGATAGCTGTTGGCATCGAAGCGTTCGACGAACTTATCGCCTTGATACGCAAGGTACGAGCCGACCGAGAAGCGGGTCTCGAACTGCGTCTGCACCTGGCGGGGCTGCATCCGATGGGCGTCGAATTTCTCGATCATCGCCTCGCGCGATAAATAGGTGATGTGGCCGAGCATCCGCGCGATCGACAGCCCGACCGTCGGCCCAGGTCCGTTGCCGTAATACTGGCCGTCCTGATACGCCGGGTCGCGAAGGATGGCGTTGCGGCCCACGACATCGAAGGCCATCGCTTGACTGGTAAGGCGCGGCGAGGTGGCCAAGGCGACCGTTCCGGCGACCATCTCGGGCAGTTGCGTGGCCCAAGTCAGTGCGACTTGCCCGCCGAGAGAACCGCCGACGACGGCCCGCAGCCGCCGAATGCCGAGATGCTCGACCAACAGCTTTTGTACCTCGACCATATCGCGAACGGTGATGACGGGGAAGTCGGGGCCATAAGGCCGGCCCGTTTCGGGGTTGAGGCTGTTCGGCCCGGTCGTGCCACGACAACCACCCAATAGGTTGGGACAGATGACGAAGTAGCGGTCGGTGTCGATCGGCTTGCCAGGGCCAACGACAATTTCCCACCACCCGACCGTATCGTCCGGGACGTGGCGCGCGACGTGGGAGTCGCCGGAGAGGGCGTGGCAGACGAGAATGGCGTTATCGGCCTTAGCATTGAGCGTGCCGTAGGTCTCAAAAGTCACCCGAACAGACGGCAGCGACCCGCCTTCTTTAAGAGCCAGCGGCTCCTTGAAGGTGACGTGTTGAGCATATTTGAGCGGAACAGCCGAGCGTACGCTGTCGCTGCTATCGAAGACGCAAGTATCGGTCGCCATGCGTTTTAGTCTATCGGACGAGGCAAGCGGGGAAAAGGGGCGGTGGGGGCGAACGATCCGCCAACTAGGCGGCTATTCCAAACGGTTTTTCGTGTGATTCGACTGCCCGCATGAAATCTCGCGGGTATTCGTTTTCTGTAATTATCGCGGAAGACGAACAAGAAACCCCTTCACCCTTGCCCCCTCTCCTCGGAATGTCGCGGCGAGAGGAGACAGGTGTTCAACGTCGAGGCCGCATGACTGACCTTGGCCCCTTCGCCGCTGGTACGCCGAGCGAGATGGGCCGGGGACGAAAGGGCTATCCAAGGCGATGATTGCCATATTCCGTAGCGGGCGTCATAAAGTGCCACGACACGAGGGTCGCCTGCCGTTTACCAATTTCGCCCTCCCAATAGACAATCGTGAAGCGGACGATATATAATGGCCTTTCAGGGGGCAGCTAGCTTGCCCAAAACTACCGGTAGGGAATAACGGACCAGCTAAGCTGGGGATGCCCGTCGGCTCGACCGACCGCAGGCGAGGCAAAATTCAAACCATGCACATACTTTTCGCTAATACCGGGGTTCAGATCGTTTGCATTCCCTTGCGGGGGGGTAGCCGTTATCAGACCAACCAAATCGGTTATGGCTGGCAACGCTGCGCCATCGCCGGGGCCGCGCCCGATGAGCCGCCGAGAATGTTTTCTTACATTCAATGGCAGATCATCCAGTCGGGCACTACGCGGCTCTTTCTGGCCGTCGATACGTCGTGCGGCGATCCGGAGGTGGGCTACTTCTGCTCGCCGAATTCGCTCACCCGCGATTTCCTGGTCAACCTGCCTGGGCTGCTCGATATCGATGGCAAGCCGCTCAAGGGCGTGCCGGATATCGAGCTATGCCTTCGCCCGGCGGCGGCCACGGCCGGCGATGCCAAGCACGTCCACATGATTATCGATTTCGGCAATAGCCGCACCGGCGTGCTGCTGCTAGAGTTGGCGGGCGAGATCAGCCAGACGCCGCAGATGCTCCCCTTCGAGCTTACGAATCGCTATCACCTCGACGCCTGGAACGACGAAGGCGAGTTCATCAGCCAGCCGGCGGCGCGATGGTTTTCGTCGAAGACACATTGGTGCAATACGCCCTATCTTTCGCCGCTGGAGCAGAAGAAGACCGACTACCACACCGTCGGCGACGACGACGCCAAACGCGGCTGGTTCGGTCGCGGTGCCAAGCCCAAGCAGGCCAAGGTCGAGATGGTCGTCACGCCGCCGCTGTTCGACGACATCTCGCTCGTCCGCATGGGGCGCGAGGCGGACGACGTGGTGCAGGTAATGCGGGCCGAAGGCGATATCCGCACCGGCGTTAGTTCGCCCAAGCGCTATCTGTGGGCCGACGATTCGAGTTGGCTGGAAGGGGCCAATTGGCACATGGCCGATCCTTCCGATCGCTGCAAGACGAGTGCCTATTCGTCGCCGTTGAAGGGACCGTTTTTGAAGTTTGTCCACGAAGACGACCGCGATTTTCTCCTTCAAGACGACGAGCCGAAAGAGCACGAATTTGCGGCGGAATCCCCGCAGAAACCCCGACACGCGCCCCGCTCCCTGATGACCGCCGCGCTCTACGAAATGCTCAGTCAGGCGTATGCCTATGTGAACTCGGCCGCCTACCGCAATGCTTCCGGCGAGGCGGGCCGCGCGCGCGAGATTCGCACGATGACGCTCAGCTTCCCCAGCGGCATGATCCTAGAGGAGCAGAAGCGACTGGCCATGCAGGGCAACAAGGCGATCAATATCTTCGCCTTGACGCTGGGCAAGAACCAACGCTGCAAGCCGGAGTTGAATCTGGGCATCGACGAAGCTTCTGCCTGCCACTTGACCTATATCTGGAGCGAGTTGCGGATGCTCGGCCAAGACCCGCGACTGTGGTTCACGACGATGCGGCAAGATCGCGGCAAGAAAAAGCCCAAGGTCGAAGACATGCCGGGCATCTCGGAGGCTCGACCGGCAACGGCTCGCCGCGCCATGGCCCGGCCCGGTGCCCCGCGACCCGGTGCCCCGGCGAAAGGCAAGCCGGCGGAGTCGGAGTCGTTTGGCGATGAGGCCAACGAGATACGCATAGCCTGCATCGACATCGGCGGCGGCACCACCGACTTGATGATCGCCAAGTACAACTTTGAATCGAAGATTGACGACTACATTCGCGGACAAGTCTTGCACCAGGACGGCATCTCGCTCGGCGGCGATCAGTTGGTGAAGCGCCTGCTGGAAACGATCGTCGTGCCCGGCTTTGCCGATTCGCTCGGGCTGGAAGAAGAAGATGTGCAGGTGCTATTTGGCCCGGAAGTGCCGAGGAACCGCGAGTTGCGCGCCCAGCGAGTGAACTGGATGAATCGGCTCTTCGTGCCGCTGGCCCAGGCGTATCTGGCCAATGCCGGCGACGACGTCGGCGACCCCATCACGCACACCGATCCAGGGCTGGTCGATCCGGTCGTCGTCGAGTCGCTGCAACGGGCTTTCGACAAACTTCGCGGGCCGGGCTACTATAATGCCCAGCAAGAATTGAACCTCGTATTCGACAAAGCCGAGTTCGAGGGCGTGGTCTACGATGTATTCGCCGATCTTCTGTACGACTTTTGCCACCGCATCGTCGAACACGAGACCGACGTGGTGATTTTGGCCGGCCTGCCGTCGAAGCTCGGTTACATCCAACAACTCGTGAAGATGTACGTCCCCTTGTCGCCCTCGCGGATCGTGCCGATGCACAATCATTACGCCGGCAACTGGTATCCCTACCAAGACGAAAAGGGCCACAATCCGGGCGTGATTATCGACCCGAAAAGCCCGGTCGTCGTGGGCGCGGCAATTGAGTTCATGGCCCGCCACGGCATGTTGCCGCAGTTCAAGTTCGACATGAAAGGCCGTTCGCACGAGAACACGTATTACTGGGGCGTGATGACCGACGCCACCTCCGGCATTCGACCCGAACGCATCCTGTTCGAGGCCGTCACCGAGCAAAGCCGCGAGGACATCACCGAATTCTCGACGAGCTCGCAGCGCGTCCTCATCGGGCGGAAACTCAGCGGCGACGAGGGAGCACAGGCCACGCCCGTCTACCTGCTCAAGATTGATCCGGGCGACCGCATCGGCCCCACGCAGATCAACGTGAAGCTCAAGCGGAAGCACGCCACCAAGGACCAGGAAGAAGTTTTGGAACTCGATCAGGTGACCGGCGTTGTGGCCGGCGAGGACGCGGTATTAGGCGAGAATGTCTTCTTCTCGTGGCGGACCTTGGCCGACGAACGCTATTATCTCGACACCGGCGGACTGGATAATATCGAGTTTGGAAATCGATAAACGAGACCTAGGAACGGATGCCTGCGATTGAAAACTTGCCGGCAGGACCTGCAAACCCTCTGTGCCTATAATGCATGAGACACCTGCCTCCTATGATATTACTGTTGTAGAGGGCAGGATGTTTTTGAGCTATGAGGCAATCAAGGATGCTAGCAGAAGAGAGCCAAGAACGAAAAGACCAACCGGTTTTAAGCCCATCCGAAGGGGATACGTCTGCGGCAATCCCCGGGTGTTGTTTTCCTGGAATGACCTTGAATTGGGACTCCCCGTTCGTTGACATTCAACTGTGCGTTGAACTGCCTTTC
>JANXOJ010000346.1 GCA_025353625.1 Planctomycetota bacterium
GGGCTCATGTTCGCAATACGGCAGCTAAATTCACGGAACCCAACGAAATGTATCTTTGTGCCTTTGCGCGAGCCTATTTTCCGGCAAGATTCCATTGAACACGTGTCCAAATCGTTAGCCGGATTTTCGTTGCCGAGCTCGACCGCTCTGCCAACTGCCGTAGGCCTTAACTGCACCCCAGATACCAATCACGGCAGCGACTGCATAGACAACCGGCCTGAAGAGGCGATCCAAAAAGCCCTCGCCGGTGGTTGGATCGGGTTTTCCGGTCAAGGTGGGTGTTTTGTCCACGATATGCACGACCGCGTCGTTCACGGCGTTGTTGATTGCCAAAATACCGGCAACGGCGACCGCCGCCTTGAGCATGTTGGGAGATCGCTCCAACATCTCGACGACTTTTCCTGGTGCTTTTTTGAATGCCGTCCAAAACGTGGCGCGCTCGGCGGCAGGCAGGGCCGCAATATCGCCGGCATTGCGGGCCAAGATAATGGCGGCATTTTCATCGACGGCCAGCGCGGCTTCCGCCCCCTCGGCCCCGAGCTTTGAAACCAGCACGTCCCCCGCACCGGGAAACTTGGTGATCGCGCGAACCGCCGGCTGCCCCAATTTCTCGATGGTTGCCAGCGAGCTTGGTGTACGCTCCAGTGCGGCCACAAGTCCGCTGCGCAGGTCCGCCGGCGTCTTATCGAGAACCTCCAAAACCTGCTTTGGCGCGCGGCGTATGACGTTCAGTGCGGCCGGTCCTTCTTCAATGGCATAGCCGACCGTCTTCTTGACCATCGTTTCACCACCCTCTTTGGCTGCTTCGCGGAGGATCCCTTCCACCGACTCGCGACCGCCCATTTCCACGAGTTGCTTCGTCGCTTGCTGGCTTGCCGTTGAAAAGATTTTCGCCACTCCAGCTTCGACTGCCATGCGAATTGCAGTTGCCTCTTGCGCGATCGCAAATTGGAACGATACACCGGCCCAAGCGAAGACGAACGCAGCGATAACGGTTCGTCGACCGAGAAATCGCATCATGAACATGGTGTGCTGCTCCCAATTAAATTTGCAGGAACGTTATTGCTCGGAGACTGGCACGCCCAATTCCGTTGCAATGGCTTTCCGCTGGCTTACATTCTGAACGCGGACGGCCTCCGAAAGGTCGCTCTTTAGCCCGGGCCAATCCGTTCCACCGGAAATCAGTTTTTTTTCCAGGTCGTCGAAATAGCCATTCAATTGCTTCGTCATTTTTTCGGCAAACTTCGCGGACATCCACCAGTCTACCGCGCAGCCTACGACCAATCCAACACCGGCTCCGATGGCTGTGCCCGCCGGCCCGGCCACCGACCCGCTTCCGCCGCCGACTGCGGTGCCTGCCACGGTAGCCCCACCGGCTTCAATCCCATCGACGGCGATGGCAGCCCCCACGGCTGCAATCACGTAGCGGACGATCTGCGTGGCCGCCTCGAAGGCGACGGTCGAACCGACGAGCGTTAGCACGCCCTTGACGACGCTATCGCCTCCCACGCCTTCGAGCATTTTTGCGGTAGCTTCATCGACGCGCAAGGTGAACGCAAGGTAGTGAGCATCATCGATGGCCACCGGCAGCTTGATCGCCTTGAGCCGCAGTCCGAGTTCGACGTAGAGCGTGTTTTTGTTGTAGACGAGATCGGAACGGAGCTTTGCCAGCGATGCGCCGATATCCGCCCGCAGAGCGTCCTCGGAATAGATCAACTCGCGGAACTTGCCGTTGATATACGCATCGGCGGACGACTGTTTGTTTTTGTTCCAATACTTCTGCTTGAAGTCGGACGCTTTCCGCCGGACGACGCGGAAGCGGGTGCCCCAGCTATTGATATCCTCGACGAACGGCTCGATGCCGGTTCGCCGCGCGTTCAATCGGTCGTGCAAATCCGCCACGGCGCGATCGACGGCATCCTTGTTGCGTTGCTCGAACGTGGCCAGCAGTGGACCGATATCGTTGCGGTAAACGGCCGCAACATCGATTGGCGGCGTCCCTTTCGGAACTGGAACGGGCGGTTTAGGCAAGAGATTGGTCGTTACTTGCAGACCGTCGCGCGATCCTGGAGAGAGTCGATAAGCGGCCCCGACGATTACAAGCACAACGATTACTAGCCCAA
>JANXOJ010000204.1 GCA_025353625.1 Planctomycetota bacterium
CGTTGCGCCGCTATTGGTGATTGAAAATGCGTAGGCGTTGGCCTGCGAGAGCGAGTTGATCTGTTGGCTAAATCCGTGGAGGTCGAGCGTCGGTGCATTCGTCGAATTCACTCCGAAAATCACATCGGTTGTCGAAGGCAACGTATTGCTCGCACCCATCGCGAGGATGCCGTTGCCTTCGATGATCGTGGTTCCGGTATACGTATTTGAACCGGATAGGACGGTCCCGCCCGAGCCGCCGCCGTTGGCCGCGTTGCCGCCGAGGACTACGTCGGAATTTCCGTAGATCGATCCGGATATGCCCAGGAACAGCCCCGCCGTTGTGCCGCCAAATCCGGCGATAAAATTGTTGTTGGTCTGCAAGCTGAAGGGGGCCACAGTGACGTCGCTCTTCGTGAACGCTACATTATTGGCGTTCAAGTGGACGTTCGCCGAGATCGTTCCGGCGGACGTGATCGTAGCACTTGAGGAAGAATTGCTGATGACGGTCCATTTATTGGACGACGAGGCGTTGGTGCCGGTCACCACGCCGGGAAAAGTAAGTTGAACCTCGGTCCCGCCAACGCCGGCAAAGGTAACCTTATCGAAGTTGAGTCGCGTCGGCCCGGCAACCACCAGGTTTCCGTTCATCGTGATTCCGCCTTGGAGGCTGTCGGTGCCGCTGCCGCCCAGAGTGAGGGAGCCGCCGGCACCGATCGTCAACGACGAGGACGTTCCAAAGGTAACCGCCGCGTTGTTCAGGGCGAGGTTTCCGCTTCCCGACTTAATAAAGGGGCCCGTGGCAGTCACCGCACCCGTGATAACCGAGTTGAAGCCGTTGGTATCGAAGGTAGCACCGCCCGTACCGACGGTTATGCTTCTGCTGGACGTGAGCCCCAAGCTCGTCGTGCGGAGAACGGAGCCGTTGCTCAGCGTGATGCCGCCGCTGGTTGCTCCGAGGCGACTATTGCCGCCGTCAACGACCAGCGTGCCGCCGCTGACGTTCGTTCCGCCAGTGTAGCTGTTCGACGAGGCGAGAATCAGCACGCCATTGTTGGATTTGCTCAGGCCCAACGAACCGCCGCCACCGATGGGGCTGCCGCTAAACGTATAGGTGTTCGCAGAATTGGATACGGTAATCGAGGCGGGGCTGACCCCGGTTCCGGAAATACTGACGGTGCTATTGCTGCCGATGTTCGCAAAGACGGAGGCATCTCCCTCTTTATACTGATTGACGTTGGGTGTCCCGCCGGTCCAGTTGAGGCTCGTCGTGTCCCATGTTCCGCTCGTCGAGTTCCAGGTGACGGTGGCCGACGATGGTGGGCCGCCACCGCCACCGGTTCCGGCCGTGCCGTTGAAGGTAAAATTATCGAAGCGCCAGTTGCCGGAATTGTTGTTATAAAGGGTCGTTAGTCCGCCAGTTAGCGTGGCACTTGCGTAATCGCTTGCGACGTTGTTGGTCGAGTCGTAGGCAGAAACCAAACGGATGCCGAAATTGGCGTCGTTGTTGGCACCGGCGATCGAGCTCAAGTCGATGCTAATTTGCGGGGAAGGGGAAGCTGAAGTCGGTGCTCCATAGTAATCGTTGGGAGTTGCCAGATAGGTGTTGGCTGCGGTGGTTCCACCGAAGGGCGTCCAGCCGCCTGCGTTGTTGATGTTCGTGTTGTACTGAAACTGAAGATCGCGAATCCCCTGGTTCGTGGAGTACCAATCAAATCCGAAGTTGATGTTCGTATATCCGACTGTGCTTACGTCAAGTTCAAGTCCCTGGGTTCCGGCGGCGGCCCCTGCGGCGTGCGTGGCCCAGCCGTTGTGGAGGGTGCCGCGTACGCGCCATGTGAGTTCCGTTAAGATCGGTGCAGTAAGGCCGGGGGTGGAGACAATGTCGCCGACCTCAACGTTGCCGCCACCGTTGTAGTTGTTCGTCATGCCCAGCATGGAAGCCGTGCCCGTGCCGGTGGAAGGTGCCGGGTTGTTGTTGGTTCCGATCGTGTAACCGGTGAAATCCCACTTGGTAATAATTGCGGCAGGTGCGTTGCTCGTAAATCCAACTGCCGCAAGGCAAATCAGTGCCGACGGCTTCAATAATCCGAATTTCATGTTCATCTCCTGGGAATCCCCGACTAGATCGTTTCGGGGCAGCTTTGTAAATGTTGTTTGTATCGCGAGTTGGGTTTACTGCGTGCTTCAAGGAGTACGCGTCCCGATCTCGGACGCTTGAACGACCCTTAGAATCCACTTAACCGTAGATTGTACGGAACCGTATTTGTGCGCTATGAACTGGGCGTTAGAAATGTGTAAATAAGTCGGCTATTTTGTCGAAAGGTCAAAATCGAAATGATTTTCGCCACCCTTCACCGCGCGTTCGAGCGTGGTTTGGGCGTTGTATTTCGCCGGTACGAGCTCCTTCGCATGGGCTGCCTCGGTGTCCTCGGCCCCGGCGGTGCGGATGGTGATTTTGTGCTGGCCGACTTTTGCTCCCATAATGTCGCGAAGGTAAGTTAGTTGATAGTGACCGTCCTTGTCGGTATAGCCGCACGATTGCCGGCCCTTGTCCGCCGGATGAAAGCTAACCGTGGCCTTCTTAAGAGGCTTGCCGTCGAGGACGACGGAGCCTTGAACCTGCCCTAATGCCGGCTGGTCGCTGCGGCTGCATCCCGCCAAGCTGGCAACGCCCAGCAACAGGGCGATGACCATCGATCCATTAAAGGGCTTTGCAAATTGGAGAAACAGAAATGTTGGCAAGGAGGTCACTGTCGCTAGGGCTTTCTAGGGAATCAGGCAGTTCTGCAATTGGCAGTGGGGCGGGAGCCATTGGGCCGGTAGGATTTGGGCGTTGGGCCCGACATCAAGGAAACTGTGCGGTAATACCGTCGGCCATACTGCCGAGCGCCGGAAAGAGCGAATTGTTGTCGTTGGAATCGATGTTCTCGCTCATATAGATCACCGCGCCGTCGGCGGCTACGAAAACGGCACCGCCGGGATGCAGGCTGCCGGGCGATTCAAAAAACCAGTTATTGAATCCGCCAAGGTTCTTGTGCTCGGGGTCGGTTGCGGTGGCAAACAAAGTTGCCGAGCCGCCTAAAGCCCAGCCGTCGTAGCTGGTTTCATACTCTGGTTTTGGGGAGTCCGGGCGCGGTCGCAATCGCTGTAATTCGGCGATCATGAGCGTGTGGGATGTGCCATCGGTGACTTCCGAAAGCTTGGTGCCAATGTTCGCTCGCGCGAAGATTCCCCGCAACGGCCTCGGATCGCCCAAAGAGTCCTCGGGCGAAAAATTATGGTGGTAAGTAAGCTGATTGTCCCAGCCGTTGATTCGACCAACACAGCCACCATAGTCGTTTCCGCCACCCGGGGCATCTTGATATATCATGCCCATCGATGCATCATCCTTACGCAAGGCTGAGCGGCGCGAGGGGCAGTAAAACTCCTTGATATCGGTAAACGCAATTCTGCTATTGCCCAGCACCGTACGGTCAAAATCCCACTGCTTATACAACCGATCGTATTCCATGAACGGCAAGATATCGAGCATCCAACTCCGCCCCTGTTTGCCGGTATTGAAGCCCATATTGGACGCCTCGGACCATGTGTCCCAGGTCTTCGTTCCGGGACCAGTCGCTTCGGTCTTGCAGATGCAGGCGGGCGGAAATTTCTGCTTGGCGGAAACGTGGTTAAGAAGTGCCAGGCCGATCTGCTTGGCATTATTCATGCACGATGCCCGTCGCCCCGCTTCGCGAGCAGCTTGAATCGCCGGTAGCAAGAGACCGATCAAGATTCCAATGATGGCAATCACGACCAGCAGTTCGACCAAGGTAAATGCACGACGTCTCGTCATCGTTTTTGGCTCCTTCGCGTTTTGGTTTCACGGTAGCTTTTTGCATGCCGTCGCCCGAAATGAGACTGCATTTTGGAACGATGGGCCTCACTAAGGTACAACCATGCTAGCACTAGCGTATTAGCCGAATGTAAGGCAATTGTTAGCATTCTGTTGTGAATTTCGGAATCGCCCGAAATGATGAATGCACGACGCGCGAGTTTCGCACGCATCGATTGAGAGAAGCAGTTGCATGGCCTCGCTAAACGAAAGTCATCCCGCACACGGAATAACCTGCGCCGCTGCAAAGGTTGAATCGGCGATAAATGCCGGCCAAAGTTCGCTGCGGACGAAGACCCGCACGAAAACGCCGGGACGAAGAGCCACGAGCATCTGCCCGTTGTAGTCGGCCAGATGTTCGGAAAACGTTTCGGTCTCCACTTCCAAGGCGATGATGAGAACGTCGGGCCAAGGTTGTCGCTGGGTATCCTTTTGCCACTTCTTCGCGTCGAGCCAGTATCGGACTCGCTCCTGGTTGAACTTCCGAAGATACCAGGGCAGGGGCCAGTAGTTGTCGGGCACGACCACATGGATCGAAAGGTCGCGGCCTTGCGGTAGCTTACTCGCGAATCGATCGAGCCGGGTTGCCAACTCCACAATGCCCGGCGGCGTGTGGGCATAGACGTAAGGGTTGCGAACGTCGGCGGAAAACCGATAGTTCAATTGATAGGATTGCCAGGCGAGATGGCCGATGCCAAGTGCAATCGCGGTGCAAGCGGCGAATTTCGCAAACCGCCCTGGAGCGATGCGAACGATGGCCGCGGCACCCGCACCGGCCAGGAGAATCGTGCTGCTCAAGAAGCTCAGTGCGCACCACGGGGTCTTGTAGCCGATGAGGCTGTAGAGTGCGGTGAGCAGAAGGGTGTAGAAGGTGAGGAAGGGAAGGATGAAACGACGATCCGCGGAGATCGTGCCGGGACGCTCGGCAAACCCGCTTATGCCGCCGATTATTGCTAAGGCCGCGATCAGCCCTTCCGTCCAAAAGAAGTGTCGCGACGGTCGGAAGGCAAAGAGGATTTGCAGATAGTAGTACCAAGGTTCCGCATGTTCATGCAACTGGCTGCGGTGCCAATAGTTTCGATAAGCGGTAATCGATTCCCACGGGCCGCTCCCAAGTCGGCCAAAGCCCGAATAAAACGCTCCGGCAACGAGGATGGCGACGGCAAGCACGAGGAAGAGCCGTAGGACAATGCCTTGGGGAGCGAGCGTCTCGCCGGCATCTTCTGGGGCTGCGAGACGCCTGCGCCACATACGGTCCCAGCCCCATACCAAGGCAAATCCGCCAACCGCTGCGGCTGCGGACAAGACCCAGGTTTCTTTCGTGGCGTGCATCATGCCGATGGCCGCTCCGGCGAAAATCAGCCAGATGAGTTTTCGGCTGCAAAAATATCGCCATGCAAAACCCAGTGCTGCCAGAATAAAGAACACCAGTAGCGATTCTTGAATGTAGTAGCGGCCAAAGTAGACGCATGCCGGAGATATGGCCATCAAGAGCGCGGCCACTGCCGTTGCCGCGTAGCCGAGTCCGTCGGCAAAGAGGAAGAGCAAGGCGATCGAGCCGAGCGAAAAAACGACGGGCACGATGCGGTACGCGATCTCGTCGCTATCGGCAAGCCCCTTGGCCCCGCTGAGTGCCAGCGTCGCTTGCGTCAGCCAATAGAGGCTCGGGCCGTGATGGTCGCCGGCGTCGTATTGATAGTTGCCGGTTACATAGAGCGTTCCCGCTTTGACCGCTTGGTTGGCCTCATCGGCGTGCATGGGCCGCACGGCCAGCGCAGGGAGGCGAAACGCGGCCGCAATGCCCAACGTTCCTAGCATCGCGGCCACCAACAGCGGTCGGGCAAGGCTCATGGGGCCGCTTTGCCGTGGACTTCCACTTCGATATAGTGGTTCTGGTCGTTCGACGTATTACCGTTGGAATGAAGTCGGACGTAGCGACCGCGAACCGGCTGCCCTTTGTCGTCTTTCACCGTAATCGCCTTGCCGTAGTAGCTATCAAGATATTCCAATTGCTTGCCGGCTCCCAATCCCAACGCATTGGCAAAGTCGTTGTTGAAGACGATCTTAACACCTTTGGCAAACTCGGGGTCGTCGGAAATCTGTACGACGACGCTATGGTAGACGCGGCCTTCCGCATGATAGTGCCAGATGACGACCGCCGAAATGTCGGCTGCCTTTTCCAGATCGATCTGAACCCACTGCTTGCCGGGGGCCAACTCCACGAAGCTGCCGTCCGAGCCGTCCTTGTCGCCATCGGTGACGTTGCTCAGTTCGCCGATGATCGGGGCCGCGTCGCTGGAAGTCACCTTCTTGCCCTTGGCAAGGTTGGTGCAACCTTCCGGCACTTGGAGCGGTGTCGGCGCCTTCTCCGAGAAAGGCTCCAGCGTGGCAGCCGCCTTGATGTTCTTAGGCGTTCCCACAAACATCGCTTTGGGTATCTCGTACTTCAGCGGGACGAGCGTTCCGCCTGCGGCCTTTGGCTCATCTGCGTTCGAGGCAACCACGGAAAGGCAAAACCCGAGGAGGACCGCGGTCGGCACAAATAGCACGAGTGGACGAAAACTTTTGTACGGCATGATCTTTCCTCGATTCTTTGGGGTTTGCGGCAGCAGAGTTATTCATCTACTATAAGGAACGGAAAGTCCCGATGCAAGTTGGGAGGACTACTTACTTCGTGGGGCAGGTTTTTAACCTGCCTGAATTCTGGGCAGGTTGAAAACCTGCCCCACGAATACACATTTCCACTCCGCTAAAAAGATACGAATTTCCAAACCCCAAACCCCAAACTTCAAGACTTCTTTCCCCATGCCCAACCTGTCCCTGGTAATTCCGGCCTACGACGAATCGTTGCGGCTGCCGCCGTATCTGGAATCGATCCGTAGCTACCTGGATGCCAGTTTTCAACAGCCTTACCAAGTGATTGTCGTCGATGACGGCAGCCGCGACACGACTGCCTCCATCGTCCGTCAAAGGGCCGGCGAATGGCCGCAACTGCAATTGCTCCAGCACGAACAAAATCTGGGCAAGGGTGCTGCCGTGCGGACGGGCGTGCTGGCCGCCAGCGGGGACACGATCCTTTTTGCCGATGCCGACGGGGCCACGCCCATTGAAGAACATGCCCGGCTAGCGGCTGCGATCGATGCGGGGGCCGACGTGGCGATTGGCTCGCGGCTTCTGCCCGATGCCAACGTGACTCGAAACCGCGACTGGTATCGCGGGCTGGCCGGACGGCTCTTTGCGCTGTCCGCACGTCGTTTGCTAAGAATCTCGGTGAGGGATACCCAATGCGGGTTCAAGATGTTCCGTGCCGACGCGGCCCGCCGACTCTTTTCGCAACTTCAGGAAACGCACTATCTCTTCGACCTGGAGCTACTCGCGATGGCCGAGCGATTTGGGCTACGAGTGGCCGAAGTGTCCATCCGCTGGCGAGATGTGCCCGGCGGCCATTTGCATCCGTTGCGCGAACTGCCGCGAATCG
>JANXOJ010000388.1 GCA_025353625.1 Planctomycetota bacterium
TTGAAACTGACGCCCGGCAATGCAATGTTGATGAACGACATAGCCTGGATTCTGGCGACCAATCCGGACGAGGGCGTGCGGAATAAGACCGAGGCCGTAAAGTTGGCGGAAAGTGCCAGCAAGATTGTTGGGGGCAAGGAAGCCGCCACGCTGGACACGCTCGCAGCCGCTTATGCCGAGGCGGGACAGTTCGGCAAGGCGGTGGAAACTACGCTGCAAGCCCTCAAATTAGCCAACGAAAATAAGAATACGACGCTGGCCGATTCGCTCCAGGAACGTTTGAAGGCATACCGAGCAGACAAGCCTTGGCGCGACGTGCGACAGGCGAAGGCGGAGCCGCCGGTCAAGCCCATCAAACCGGAGCCCAAAGAACCGGGGCCCCACAAACCTGAGCCCAACGAACCGGGGCCCAAAGCACTTGGGCCAAAACCCTAAAACCGGCCGAACGCACACCCAGGTTGATCTTGAAAGACTCCAAGAAAACCGTAATCCGCGACGCGACTGCCGGCCCACGACGGACTGCGGCGGCCTTGCCGTGCGTCGCCGCGGTATGCGTCCTGTTGGTTCTGGCCATCGCGCTGGAATTCGTGCAAACGGCGAACCACGGATTCGTAAATTACGACGACGGCGACTACGTCTACAACAATCCGCAAGTTCTCGTCGGTCTGACCTTCCGTGGCGCGGTCGATGTCTTCTCGTATCTCTACAGCGACAACTGGCATCCCCTCACCTGGATATCGCACATGCTGGACTGCCAGCTCTATGGGAATTGGGTCGGCGGACACCACCTGACGAGCGTCGTACTGCATGCCGCAAACAGCATTCTACTTCTCTTGCTCTTGCTGCGATTGACCGGCGAACTCTGGCCGAGCACCGTCGTGGTTGCGATCTTCGCCTTGCATCCACTGCGAGCAGAATCGGTGGCCTGGGTTGCCGAACGCAAGGACGTTCTCTGCGGACTGTTCTTCATGCTGACCGTGCGGGCGTACCTCGATTTTGTCGCGAAGCCCTACGCGCATCGACGGTACTTTACAGTGATCGTGCTTTTCGCCCTGGGGCTAATGTGCAAGCCGATGCTCGTGACGCTGCCATTTCTGTTGTTGCTGCTCGACTACTGGCCGCTGCAAAGGATCGGCACTGTGATCGGCACTGTGAGCGGTACTGTGAGCAGCACTGTGAGAGGCACTGTGAGCAGCACCGTCGGGTCGCCCGCGTCGCCTACCGCACGTCGCCGCGAAAGCGCAAGAGCAGCCCCCGTCTTCGCCAACGGTCGCTTTCTACAAATACCGCGGGCATCGTGGGACTTGTTGTTGGCGGAGAAGGTTCCATTCTTTGCCGTGGCGATTGTATCGAGCACGATTACGATGTTTGCGCAGCGCGGTTCAATGTCGCTCATGCCGGCAATTTCCCTGCCGTGGCGAGCGGGCAATGCCGTGGCGGCCTATAGTGGATACCTCGTGAATTTTATTCTCCCGACCAAGCTTGCGGTCATTTATCCGCACGAACGCGAGCATCTGGCAATTTGGAAGATCGGCGTTTCCGCAGTGCTGATCGCGACAGTTACATCCCTGGCAATCGCCCGGCGGCGCGAATTTCCGCAGTTCTTTATCGGCTGGTTGTGGTATCTTGGAATGCTCGTGCCGGTCGTCGGATTCATTCAGGTGGGATGGCAGTCGATGGCCGATCGCTATACCTATTTGCTGCTGATCGGGCCGACGGTGGCCTTGACCTGGGGCGTCAAATCCCTGGTGCAAACCGCACACGGGCGGATCGCCGCCGCATTTCTCAGCGGCGGAGGAATTGCGGTCCTGCTCGTCGGCGGCTGGAATCAAACGAGCACTTGGCACGATAGCCAGCGGATGTGGCAGCATACGCTCGCTTGCACCGCAAGGAACTATGTCGCGGAAGATGGTCTCGGCATGGCCCTGGAAACTTCGTCCCGCATGGAAGCCGCGATCGCGCAATATCAAAAGACAATCGCCATTTGGCCCGACTACCCAGGGGCCAAGGGGCACCTCTGTGCGGCACTCGCGGAGCAGGGGCGCATCGACGAATCGCTCGGACTCTTCGCCAACCAACTGCCAATCATCAGCACGAACGCCTCGATACATTTCCGCTTGGGCAGGGCGTTACAACAAGTTGGAAGGCTCCCAGAGGCGATCGTCTGCTATAAGAAGGCGATCGAACTTCAAGAGGATATGGCGATTGCACACAACAACCTGGCGGTCGTGCTGGCGCAGCAGGGCGATTTACGAGGTGCGATTGCCGAATGGCAGCGAACGCTTTCGATCGATCCGAAACACGACTCCGCCAGAAAAAACATCGATCGAGCCAACGAGCAACTCATTCCGCCGAAGTAGCGCGGCAGCGTAGGCCGGAACGTCGACGCGGAGCGTCGCAACGAAGTTCGCACTACTCGTACTTCTTTTTCAGTTCCAAATACGCACCCTGTTCCGGAGGGCTCAGCAGCGATGCGGCGAATCCTTTCTTCCGCGCTTCCTGGAGCGAATCGCGGGCTTCGTCTTCCTTACCGGCGCGGTGGTAGGCCCAGGCTCGATGGAAGAGCCGCACCGGAGTCACCTCGTCGGCCAGCGCGGCATCCAAGTCCTTCAACGCTTTCTCGGTCTCGTTCCGGGCGATGTAAACCACGGCGCGGGAGTCCAAGAATGCGGCCGCCTGGCCGGAAAGCTGCATAGCTTTATCGATTAGGCTGAGGGCTTCTTCGAGTTGATCCTTGCTGGGCGATGGTTGCAGTGCCAGGAGCATGGCGAGATTGTTGTACGCAGGGAAGTAGCGAGTGTCTCTTTCAATGATCTCGCGGTAGAATTTCTCGGCATCGCCGTTGAGCTCCGGTTGGGCCGTAGAGAACACGGCCAAGGCGATCAATAGGGGAACGGGTCGCTTCTTCTTTTCGGCGAGGTCCAGCAAAACCATCTTGAGTCGTTTGCGGTCCCCCGGCGAGGCGTCTTGGCGTTCAATGAGCGAACCGACGACCGGAATAATTTGGCCGGGATCGGCCTGGGCACCAAATTCGGCAAGCATGGCAATTGCCTCCGAAATGCTTCCGCGACGCGCCAAGAAACCGGCCAGCACCATTTTTTGGTCTGGCCGCTCGGCA
>JANXOJ010000210.1 GCA_025353625.1 Planctomycetota bacterium
GCCGTGGTTGCCGCGCGGGAGTTCGTCCGCTACGAGTGGCAATTCCGTGAAGCCGGGGCAGTCCATTTCACCGCGTCGCCGCGACAATCGGGGCCGCTTGCAGAGGTCATTTCGCGCCATTTGGCCAACGTTCCTTCGCCTTCGCAGACGCTCGCGGAACGCATCTGGGCCAGTTTGCCTTGGGGCGAGAACGTGCCGGGCGGAGGTTAGGTGCCCGGCGGCGAGCGGGGATTGCAAATTGCCGGGTGAGAGCGGACAATTGTTGCTTCAAGCAAACAGCACCACCGCCTTACGTTGAATTCACTCCTATGGGCATGCCCTTTACCGAGCTCGCCGTCCGCAATGTTCTTTCCGGGTTCCAAGACCCCGAGACGGGCCGCAGTACCGTGCAGCTCGAGCAGATTCATAAACTGCAACTCGGTGATAAGAAACTTTCCGTCACCCTGGGGCTTACGACCTGGGCCGCACCGCTATGGGAGGCAATGCGCGAAGAGCTTGGGGCATTACTGAAGAGCCGCTTTCCCGACGTTGCCATCGACGTGACGGTGGAAGAACACCATCGCCCCGCCGAGCCTTCCGGCAATCTCGGCCTGACGGCCAAAACCGTGCTGACCGTCGGTGCCGGAAAGGGGGGCGTCGGCAAGAGCTCGATCGCTTCGTATCTGGCCTGCGGGCTGGCTCGGAGCGGCGCGAAGGTCGGCTTGATGGATGCCGACGTCTACGGCCCCAGCGTACCCCATCTGTTTGGCATTCAAGATACGCCGCGCTTGCAAGGGGGGAAGATTCAGCCGATCGAAATGGCCGGCGTGAAGATTCTTTCGATGGGCCTGTTGATTCCGCCCGATCAGGCGGTTGTGTGGCGCGGGCCGATGTTGCACAAGGCGCTGCAACAGTTCGTCAGCGATACCGCTTGGGGCGATCTCGATTATCTGGTGGTCGATATGCCGCCGGGCACCGGCGACGTGGCCCTCTCGCTGGCGCAGTTTCTCGTCGTCACCGGGGCGATCATCGTTTGCACGCCCCAGGATGTGGCGTTGCTCGATGCCACGAAGGCGGTTTCCATGTTCCGCAATCTGAAGATCAACGTCCTCGGCATGGTCGAGAATATGAGCTTCTTCCTTTGCCCAACGTGCAGTTCGCGGCATGAGATTTTTGGTTGCGGCGGAGTGAAGCGGCGTGCGGCTGAAATGGGCGTACCGCTATTGGGCGAGGTGCCGCTCGACACGCAATTGCGCATCTTGGGCGACGAAGGCCGGGTCTTTGCCTCGTTCGATCATGCCCCCACGCGATCGTACTTAGAGGCCATTCCGCAAACGCTGGTGAAGAACCTGGTCGCCGCGCGCCGCAGCAAGCCGGTGATGCCCACACTGCCGCTGCTGTAAGGCCACTTTCCGATTATGGTTCATCCGACTCAAGCGCGCGGACGGAAACCGTTGCGTCCTAAGCGGCTGCACGCTGGAATTTGTGAGGCAAGGGTCGGGCGTCCAATGGGATTCAAGAAAACGGCCCCCCGGGTATGAAAACCATCAAGGGTCTGGACGCGCCAGCCCATTCTTGAGGCGGATGAATCACATCGGCTCTGCCGCGATGGGAGTTCTCGCGCAATCCATCCTCAGCGTCGACTTTTCGCGTCCTTCGAGAAGAGGGGCGAATGGATCCAACCCCAGCGGGCCATGCGGTAGGTCGCGGCCGTTTGTAGGCAACCGATACCGTAGGTGCAACTCCGTTGGAAGTTGATCGACGACGACTCGGACTCGTAACGCGTCGGACAGCTTACCTCGGATATGATTTCGTCGATCCAGAGTATCTGTGCGAGAACCTGGTTATCGAAGACAAAGTCGTTGGAACACGCATCCAAATTGAGGCGTACCAGCAACTCGCGCGAGAAGGCTCGATAGCCGGTGTGGTATTCCGAGAGCTTCGTGCCCAGGATGAAATTCTCGGCCAGCGTTAGGCAGCGGTTGGCGATATATTTCCAAAGGGGCATTCCGCCCCGCAGCGCGTTGCCGCCGAGTATCCGCGAGGCGAGCACGCACGGATAAAGCCCGGAGCCAATCATGGCCACCATAGCCGGGATCAGCTTGGGCGTATATTGGTAATCGGGGTGGACCATGATGATGATATCGGCCCCCGCTTCGAGCGCGAGCCGATAACAGGTTTTCTGATTGGCCCCATAGCCGGAGTTTACATCGTGCTTGCACACAATCGTCTGCGGCAGCGACTTCGCGACTTCCGTCGTTTCATCTTTGCTGGCATCATCGACCACGATCACCTGATCGACCACGCCCTGGTCCATAACTTCATCGTAGGTCCGCTTCAACGTGCGGGCCGCATTGTAGGCGGGCATGACGACGACTACTTTTTTATCGCGAAACATAAATACCTCAAGGGAATGTCGAGCGGAACTACGTTGCTTTAATTGGAGCTTAAACCGAATCGACGCTCTTAACCTTCATTGTAATCCGCCGGGGTTGGAACTTGCAGTCCGAATTGAATTTCCAACCGCGAAAACAAGGGCCGCTTGAAGCGATTGAAACGACTCTGCCGGTTAGCGGTCGCTATCTCGATGGGGGCCGGATAGGAATCAGGGTTCAGGAGCTAGGAGTTGCGAGCCGTGCCATTTCTGAAGCCCGAACCCTTTCCACCGAAACCGCTACCCACGTTACTATACACGTCGCTTGCCACGCTTATCGGCTTGCCACACTTGGCCGCTCAGTACATCCATTGCCGTCAGCCAGCCATCGCCATAGCACCAGGTGTCGATGCATTTGAGGTGGCCCAGGTCGAGCACTTCGCCACTTTTTTGTGCGGTGTGACCGAGTATGGCCGTTTTGCCGGAAAAATGTTGTCCGGGGACGTGTCGCTTGAGCGATTCCCAAATCAGCACCTCGCGCGGCTGGCGGTCGAGCGGTTCGTTGGCGCGGTAATTGCCGTGTACGAACAGGTGGTGCTCCGCTTCATAAAAGATGCGGCAGCCATCGAGAAACGTCAGGTGGCTCGGCCAGACATCGACGGGCGTAATCGTGTCGTAGCTCGCCAGAGTTTCGTCGCCGCCGAACATCAGCCAGTCTGCAAGAAGTTCGCTGCGCCCTCGGCAGATACTCAGCAACATTTCGTCGTGGTTGCCCAACAACGGGACGAACTCCGTCTTCAAACGCAGCCCGATCAGCGTTTCCAGCACGCCGCAGGAGTCCGGCCCGCGATCGACGTAGTCGCCCAGTGTGACGATCGTGTCGGCAGGCGTGGGATCGATGGCGGCCAGCACGGCATGCAAGGCCGCCAGGCAGCCGTGGATGTCGCCAATGGCAATCAGTCGGCCGGTGTTTTTTTCGTTCATGAACGTTAGCCGAGTCGGATCCCGCGGTCGTCGATGCTATAAGGGATAATCTCGTCCGGGCAGACGCTGCCGCGATGCTTGCTGACGTACATCGCGCGGCGGAAGTGCATTCCATCGCGAATCTTGCCTAGGTGGATAATCGTATTCGCGTTCGTCAGCAAATCGCCGTCGTCGAGCTTGCGTTCGATCAGCCCGTCGAGCGTCGTTTCATGAGAAGTATACAGCAGCAGGCAACCGATCGACTTAGGGTCGTATGCATGCTCGGCAATGGCCGCCGCGTTTTCGCGATAATGTTCGCGAAACAAATCGCGGGCGACCCATTCGGCATCCTTCCGCAGTATCTGTTGATAAATATACTCGAAGAGGTCGATTTGCACCGAATCGCTGGGCCGATCGGTCGGCTCGATCCCATCGACGACCGCGCGGCGCACCCCTCGCACGAAGTTGCCATAAAAGAAGGCGATCGTTGTATTCAACCGCCGAGCCAACTCAGCTTGCCAGTCGTGCCATGCGTCGAAATCCATATCTTGCCGCGTCACCCGACGGCCGCGCGACTCAAAAATGTGCATACACTCATCGCGGCGACGATCCGACCCGAAGAAGTCCGCAAGCTCAACGTGGATTTCCGGATCGCCCTGGGCAAGCTCCCAATCGAACATCCGCCGCGCATAGTCGGCGTGGCTTTGTGAGTCGCCGCGTGCCGTCATATCGAACAGCACACCGGGAATGCCTTCCTGGCTCAGGCCGGCACGAGCAAATTGCAGGCCGAATTGCGTCTTGCCGATTCCCGTAGAGCCGACAACAACCGTCAGCGTGCCCGGCAAAAGGCCACCGCCCAAGAGCGCATCGAGGCCATCGATTCCGGTGGATAGTCTTTCGGGTATAGTCACGAATACATTCACCTTATCATCTTTGTGGAAGAGATACAATTGCCGTCATGCCTTACGAACTAAAATCCGCTCCAATCGGCGGCCGTCCATCGCGACGACTTCCAGCGTGAGCCGTTGCCAAGTTGCCGTCTCCCCCAACACCGGAATTCGCCCCAAGAGCGAGAATACCAGCCCTCCGACAGTCGCGACATCGGCCGATAGTTTGGAATGTTGCGGTGCCACATCAATCCGATCCAATAGCTCGTGCAAGGGCACGCCGGCATCGACGAGCCAGCTGCCGTCCTCCCGCGCGACGATCCGCGGCTGCCGGTTGTTGCGGTGTTCGTCGTGGATCTCACCGACCAGTTCTTCGAGAACATCCTCCATCGTCACCAGACCCTCGGTCCCGCCGAACTCGTCCAGCACGAGGGCCATCTGTGTCCGCTTTTTGCGAAAGAGCTCCAATAGCTTGTCGATGTGCAACGACTCCGGCACGAGCAACGCCGGCCGCATGAGTTTGCGAAGTTCGATGGGCCAGCCCATGTGCTGCCTCAAGAGCAAGTCTTTGGTGTAGACGAAGCCGATGATGTGGTCCAAGTCGCCTTCATGCACCGGCACGCGGGAAAAGCCGGCCATCGCCACGGCCCCGATGACCTCGTCCGGCGGCGTATCGATGTCCAGGGCATCGATCTCGATCCGCGGCCGCATGATGTCGCGAACCGTGCGATCCCCAAGCCGCAACGCCCGGCCTGCGGCCATCTGCTCGGCCGGGTCGAGTACCCCTTGGTGAAGGCCGGTGTGGATGAGATGTTCAATGTCTTCAATCGACACGCGGCCCTCCGGCTTGTCGCGGATACCGAACAGCCAGAGGACGCCGTTCGCCGCGATCTCCATCAACCAAATTGCCGGCCGCAGAGCGACGAGCAAAATGGACAGCGGTAGCGCGGCGCGGCGGACGATCCCTTCGGCATTAGCATGCGCAAGCCGCTTGGGCACCAGTTCGCCGAACACGATGGTCGCAAACGCAATTCCCAGCACGACGGCGGCAAAAGCGATCGGGCCATTATACCTCGTTGGAAGCTCGACGCCCGATGCGGCCAAATGGTCCGACAATACGCTCACGAGCGTCCTCCCGGCAAAGGCCGAGGCCAGCGTCGCCACCAGCGTCGTGCCCAACTGAACGGTCGGCAGGAACCGATTCGGATTCTCGACCAGCTCCAGCACCCTACGGGCCGAAGCGTCGGGCAGCTTTGCTTGCTGCTCCAGGCGATTCCGCCGCGCCGTCAAAATCGCCACCTCCGCAGCGGCAATGAAGCCGCCCGTTACGATCAATCCGGCAACGATAAGTATCTCTAGCGAGATCGACACGATTCGTTCATGGCCTTTCGAGGCGTGGTTTGTAACATTCTAGGGGTTTCGTTCGCGGTAAACGAGAGACCGACGGGCGGTTAAGGGGAAACAGCGGCGGGTCGATTGGGGCCGCAGAAAGAGGGTTTTTCGGAACTCTTATCTTCGCTAATTAACACGAATCTTTGTTCAATCGAGGGACTGCTGGCAGCTTTCCGGCCGATTTCTTCCCGATTCGCGTCGATTCGTGAAAGTTAGTGAAAATTAGTGTTCCAATCGTTCCCCCCAACTTTGCGTTTTTTCGCGGCCAAATTTATTCCCAAATTACCAATGGCCCCCCATGCCGACAATTCTGTCATTACGAAGGTAGAGTTCACCCTCCGATTCTGCCGAATTTTATGATGATAGTCTTCGGACCCTGACTGCCGATGGTAGCAGCGGCAGCTAATTTACGCTCCGAGGTTGGCAATGTCTTTACATTCTTCCCAAATGGGCCGTGGCGGGCACCGCGACGACCGGCGTCGGCGTTTGCTGACAGAAGACCATACCGTTGACGCTGATTCGGGTGGCATTGCAACACCTGAAAGAGCTTCTCGACGCAGCCGAGTATCGCGGCATAAGTCTGAGAATTATGGCGATGCCGAGTTTCTCAACGAGACGCTCCGCCTTACCGAACTCATTCCACGGCGAATCCTCACGTTTGCTGTCCTACTGAAAGTCAGCCTACTTGCCATTGCCGGCCTAGCCGCCCTATATATTTGGTCGCCAAACTTCACACCTGGAAACAGCACTCGCGCAGTGATGTTTGACTTGGCCGTTTCGGGAAGCTTGGGGGCTTGGTTCTCATCGCTCTTGCTGCTGACGGCAACGGTGTTCACGGTCGTAACCTACAGCGTCCGTCGCCATAAAGTGGACGACTACCACGGGCATTATGGAGTTTGGCTTTGGGGCGCGGTCGGTTGGTTCCTGATGGCGACCGACTCGGCGTCGAGCCTGCATCAGGGCGTGCAGCAAATCGCCGTTTCACTTTCCGGCACAAAGGTCATCGGCGATGGGTCGATCTGGTGGGTGGTGCCCGCCGTGATGATGCTGGGAGCAATCGGGTCGCGGCTCCTAGTCGATATGTGGTCGAGTCGGCTTTCCAGCGGGGCATTGATCGCCGCCGGGCTGGCGTATGCCTTTGCGTTGGTCGGTTTCTATCGAGTCCTCCCGCTTGAATCGGCCACGTATCAGGTGTTATTGGTTCAAGTCGCCTTGCTGACGGGACATTTAATGTTGGCTGCCGCGATGGGCATGCACGCCCGTTATGTCATCCACGATGCCGAGGGACTCATCCCCCGTCGAGTTGCCAAGGTCAAGCGGGAGAGGGCGTCCAATAAGAGGGGCGCGAAGCCGCTTAAAGGAGAAGCCGCAGCTAGCGCGAGCGAGAACGCAGCGGGTCGCGAACGTTCCAGCGACGAAGACTCCGAGGAAAAGGAGTCCGACGATAGCTCCGACGATGCTTGGTTAGCTGTCGATCCGCCGCATGCAACGACATCGCCCATCTTGAAGCGCGTGCAACCGTCGAGCGCAGCGGCTGCGGTAGGTTCGTCCGCAACGTCCGCAAACCCCGAATCGGCGGAAAGCAAGCTGAACAAGCTGGACCGTAAAGCACTGAAGAAAAAGCTTCTCGACGAGCGCCTCAAACGCGAACAGCGCAAGGCATCGAGTTGGTAGCGCACCCATCTCGCTCCGCCGGATGTGGATAGGTATGCAATACGCTTTGCTCTGTCGCGCATCTCACTTCCCTTCGCGAAAGCTATCAAAATATTCGCGGGCGTGTTCGCTTTGCTTGCGCGGCAGCCGCTGCCCGCTGAGCGGGTCGGTGCTGCCGCGCTCGACCTCGGTCGCGGCTTTTTGAATTTCCGCCTCGGCGCGGCCTTTGAGATTGGGGCCATTTGCCATGCCGGTAATGGTGGCCGAACCCTGTCCGACTTTCTGCCGCACCTTCGAGTCGTAGAACTTGCCGTCGGCCTTGGTTTCAGGTCGGGCACCATCGCCTAGTCCTTGGCCAAGCCCTTGTCCAGGCTTGCCGTCCTTCGGGTCGCCATCACCTCCCAAACAGAGTCCGTCGCATTCGCCCTGACATTCCTTGCAGCCTTTGCCGCCGCATTTGTCGCAGTTCATTTGCGCGCGGGCCTGTTCGAGTTGCTTGGCGGCATCTTGCATTGCCTGCATTTCACCTTGCTGCTGGGCCATCTCCCGCATTTGATTCATGGCCTGCTGCATGGCGTCGGTTGCCTCCGTGTTTTGGCCCTGCTGCATCTTCTGGGCAGCCTCGCCAAACTTCTGGGCCAGTTGTTGCAACTGCTGCATTTGCGGACCTTGCTGGGCGAGCTTTTGCAGTTGCTCCTCAAGCTTGCCGGCCGCTGCCGGGTCGCCCGCTTGGCGAAGCTGGTCGGCTCGCTTTTGCATCTCGCTTTTGGCCTGCGCGTTCTTTTCGGCCATCTCGTTGATTTTCTTCTTGAGCTGCTCGAATTGCTCGACGAGCTTTTCTTTTTCGGCCGGTTCGAGCTTGCTATTGGCGATGTCCTTCTTCAGCTTCTCAAGTTCCTTGGCGGCCTTCTCGAATTCACCTTTGGAAAGGGCTTGGGCCATCTTGTCGCCGGGGCCGCGCTGCGTCGACTCGATCTTTTCAAGTTCCCGCTTCAACGCTTCGCTGCCGCCCAGCTGCTTCTGCCGCTTTTGCAATTCTCGGGCCAGATCGTTTAGCTTGACCAGAGCCTTCTCCCGTTGCGGCTCGGACTGTAGCTCCTTGGTGCCTTCTTCCAACTTCTTGAGCAATTCGCTAGCGTCCGTTAGTCCGTCCATCTCGGCCCGCTTGCGACGTTCGGCCAGCCGCTGCCGCAAATCGTCGGCCGATTTCTTGACTTCAATCGCTGGCGGCTCGGGCGACGACGGCGTGGCGGTTGCCACGCTCTCGACCATCCGCGGCCTAAGCACGACGAGCAGCAGGAGCAAAGCCGGAATGAGCGGCAGAAGAAGATTGCGAGAAGGTTGCACCGGGAACTTTTGCAAGACCTCGATCCGCCGCAGTCGGGCGTCGGCATCGGCGATCAAGGCTCGGCCCGCTTCGCTTGTGCGTTCGCTACGATTCATTGCCAAAGTACTGGAGATGCGTTCCTTGAGTTGGAATCGTCGGTCGATTTCCAGTGCCGCCTGAAGGGTCTTGGGCGCGGTGAGGACTGTCCAGACGGCGGCCGCGATCGTACCGACGGTGCCGAAGCAAGCGACCCACGCCCAATCGATGATGCCCAGCGGCCAGATGCGAGCCGCCCCCAGCACGGCCAATGAGGCGATGAGTGCCGCCAGCCAACACCAGCCGAGCATGCCTAAAAAGCGTTGAAAGGCCAACCTTCGTTGAACCCGCCGAATTTCCTTGAGCAGATTGTCCATGCGACCCTCGGGAAGAAAGGCTTCTGGCAGCAACACGAGCTATCGACATTGTATTACGAAAAGGGATACCAAGGCCAGTGCCTTGGGTCGAGGAATCGCGGCTCCCCACCTTGAAATCGGAGGGCGAGTTGGAAGCCATCCGGCGTTCGGTGAAGCGCGGCTGCCCATACAGGCCGGAGAGTCGGGTCAAACAAGTCGCCAAATCACCGCC
>JANXOJ010000420.1 GCA_025353625.1 Planctomycetota bacterium
AAACTCCGGCCGATATTTGAGCGTCTTGAACTGGCTTTCCGAGAACGGATTGTCGTTCGAGACGTGCGGGCGGCTGTGCGACTTGACGACGCCCAGCGTGGCCAGCATTTGAGCCAGCGTCTGCGAACGCATGGCCGGCCCTTGCCGTCGTGATGCCTCGGGCAGGTCTTGGGCAAATCTTGGGCAACGTCGTGCGTCAGCACGTTGCCGCAGGCCGGCATCATTCGCTCGGCTTCTCGCGGCAAAGGCGTTCCGCCTCTTCGAGGCTCAACGCCCGATAATCGCTGGCCACCGCACCAAGTTCCTTGAGCTCGTCGGCATCTTGAGAAAGCGCGTGGCGCAGGGCAATCTCGATCGACGTGGCCGAGATGCCCGGATAACGGGTCGTATCGTATTCGATTCGCGCGGTCGGGCCGTGGATAACCATCACGGCCACGCCTTGGGCGATGAGTCGATCGACGAACTCCGCAGCCGTCGGGGCGCGGCCTGCGCCGGCCACCTCTTCGACGATGGTGACGACGGGCAGGGAATGTGGCTCGACAAAGACACTACCGGCTTCGGTTGCGACCAGACCGAGGCGGTCGGGTCGGAACTTCGCCGGCAGCTCATCGCGATCGCGCCAGTAGCAATCGTATTGGCGACATATCTCCGGCTGCGCGGGGCCGTGGATCGCGCAGCCCGCCGTACATGTGTGACGGCACCATATATCAGCCGGCTTATCCAGCACGGGCACCGGAAAGAGCTTGCAGCACAATCGGCACTCGCCGCACGGTTGCATGGGAGAACCCTTGCGCGCTAATCTTGGCTGAACAGCACCATGGCGACATTGTGGGCCTGAGTGGCGTTCAAGGAAGTCTTATGCTTCTTAAGAACCTTTTGCACGACATTGGCCAAAGCCTTGCTCGCCTCGTCCTCCAATTCATCGCGGATTGCCTCGTTGTCCAGTGCCAAATCGAAGGCCTTCGTTTCGATGGCGTCGAGTTCCATCTCCTCGTGCTCGCAATCGTCGGTGTGCGTATGCTTTGCAGCCGATGCCTTCGACTTCTTCGCCGGCTTGCTGGGTGCCTTTTTGGCGGCCGTTGCGGTGGGGGAACTTTTCGCGGTGGTCTTCTTGGGTGCAGCTTTCTTCTTCGCCATGATCTAATCCGTTCTCGTAAAGTTTGTGAATTCCTGCCCCATTGGAAACAACTCGTTTCCGAGCAAGGGCCGATATCCTACAGTCTGGTTGCAAAATCCGCAAGTAAGGGGGATATGCACCGGGAGAACTCGGCAGAATATAGGGGCCGAGACACATATTGGGTAGAATCGGTGCGGGGATAGATTACACTGGACAATCCCATTCAATAAACCATTCCGGAATCCATGCCCTTCACCACCCTTACCCCGGTCCTTCCCTGCCGCAATCGGGACGACGCAACCGAAGTGCGGACCTCCGCCCATGCTGGAGAGTTATTGGCAGCTCGGACTGCCCTCTTCCACCCGGCACTCATTGCCGCGACGGGTACAATACCCCGCTGGTCGCCTGCGGAAGCCCCGCCCGACGATCCGGCGGGGCATCTGATGCTTTTGCCGCCCACTGCCGAGCAGATGCTGCCGGAGGATTGGCTCAGCCACGCCGAGCAACTGGGTGCCCGGTTGATACGCGGGCATCGCGAGCGTCCGGCGATGGTTGCGGCGGCGTTAGCGACCTTGGACCCGCCGCCGCCGGATGTGGACGCAGAGCTTTGCGCCGATTTCCTGGCACTTGGCTTTTGCCATTTCGTGGTGGAAATTATCACGATCAACATTCGCTATACGAATAGTCTCGATGAAACAGCTTTTGAACGGGAAGTCGTTTCTGCGGCGAAGGCTGCGTGCCAAGGGGAGGGCGACGCGGCCCGAGGGCACCTCCAGGCGGCGTTTGATCTGCTGCATACGGCCCGCGATTCGTATTACCCGAGCGAGTCGCGGCTGCTCGACTTGACGTTGGTGGCCGAAACGACGCTGGGTACGTCGCTACGTCGGCAATTGGCTCGCTCGTCGCCGACGAGCTTGCTGATATCCGGCAAGGTTTTGGAGCAAATGGCCCAGCGGGAGCCGGCTACGCTGGCCGCATTGCGACAGGCCGTCGATGGGCGAACGGCGTCGGTGATCGGCGGAGAGTATTTGGAACTGGAATTGCCGCTGCTGCCGCCGGAGGCGATACGTCGCCAACTGGAGAAGGGGCTGGCCGTCTATCGTGAATTGCTCGATTTGCGATTGACGCATTTCGGACGGCGGCGGTTCGGCATGACGCCGGTGCTGCCGCAAATCCTCGATCATCTCGGCTTCAGCGGAATGATGCACGCCACGCTCGACGACGGCCATTTTCCGACAGAATCTACGAGCCGCCTGCGTTGGGAAGGGATCGACGGTTCGACGGTCGAAGCCATTTTCCGCGTGCCCATCGACGCGGCGCGGCCCGATGGTTTTTTGCGACTGCCTCATACCGTAAGCGGCGCGACCGACATGGACAACCTGCCCACGGTCATCGTGGCGCATTGGCCGGGCAGTACGAGTCCCTGGCACGAAGATGTTCTCAGGGCGCGGCGATACACGACGGTCCTCGGCACGCAATTGACGATGTCGGACTATTTCGATCAGACGGGCGTTTCCGGCCATCAAACGATCTATAAGGCCGACGAATACCGATCGCCGTACCTGCGCCAAGCCGTCGATTCGGCCACGCCCGACCCAATCAGCCGCTGGACTCGCTACTATCGCCGCCGAGCGACCGCCGAAGCCATCGAAGCCATCGGCACGCTGGCCGGGCTTTTGACCGGCAGGGCTACCCGAACCTCCGAGAACCTCCTCGCAGCCGTTGATGACTCGATTCTTCCCCCTCCCGCTTCGGGAGAGGGGCCGGGGGTGAGGGCGGCCGTTTCCCCGTTCGATTCTGAACTGGCTCGCAGCCTCGACGACGCGATTGCCGACTTCGCCCCCGCCATCGGTGCGCATCCGTCCGGCAAAGGCACGTTAGTCGTCAATCCGCTCAGTTTCTCGCGTCGAGTCGCTGTCGAAACGCCGGGTGGAAAAATGGCCACGGCGGAAGTCCCCGCGATGGGCTTCGTTTGGATTTCGCCCGAAGAAAACGATGTTCCCGACACCAAGCTCGCGCCGCGTTTCGGGATCTTTCGCAAACAAGAACCCCTGCCGCCGCAAATGGCCGAACTTACTGCCATTAGTCCGACCGCGCGCGGCGCGGGGGAAGTTGGCCGGTCGGGTGCCGTGTTGCGGAACGAGTTCTTTGAATTGATGATCGACTCGGCAAGCGGGGCCATCCGTTCGATCTTCGATTTCAAACATCGCGCGCCGCGATTGGCCCAACAGGTGGCCATGCGCTTGGCGGTCGATGGCGACGACGAAGCCTACACGATCGCGGCTGCCGACGAGATTCGCGTGATCTCTGCCGGGCCGGTGGTAGGTGAAGTTCTCGTTCGCGGCCACCTCAAGGATCGCGATGGTTGCTCCGTTTCCGGGTTTCAGCAGACGACGCGCGTTCGGCACGGCAGCCGCGTCATTGAAATTGAAATCGAGCTCGATCCCCAGCGCGAGCTAAGCGGCGATCCGTGGACGTCGTACTATGCGGCCCGCTTCGCCTGGGGCGACGAAGCAGCTGCGTTCTATCGCGGCGTCAACCAGGCGATGCTGCCGACGGAAGCCATGCAGATTGAATCGCCGCATTGCATCGACATTCGCGCCGAATCGCGCCGCCTTACGATATTAACCGCCGGGCTGCCTTATCACCGTCGCTGGGGTACGCGAAAGCTCGACTCGCTGCTCGTCGTGCGCGGTGAAACCGCCCGGCAGTTTCGCCTGGGCATTGGTATCGATCTGCCGCAGCCAATGGCTGCGGCCGTCGATTTCATTGCCCCCGTGCCGACCATCGCCGATGTGGTTCAACCGACGAACCGTTCGGGCTGGCTCTTTCATCTCGACACCCGTGCGGCGATCGCCACGCATTGGGAGCCGCTTCTGGAAGGCGGCCGCGCGGCGGGCTACCGCGTCCGCCTTTTGGAAACCGAAGGCCGCAACGCGATGCTCGGCCTCCGATCTTACCGCGCCCCGCAATCGGCCCAAAAAGCGGGCCGCGCCGATTACGCCACGATAGACCTCACCATCGAGTCCGACCGAGTGGCCGTGCCGATGCGGCCCTACGAATGGGCGGACGTGGAAGTGCGCTTTGGCTGACCGTTCCCCTCGCCTTTTTAGCGCAGGCGTCTGGCTTACATGGGCCGGCGAGACGCATGCACCACAAGTTGTTCTGGGACCAGAACTACCTCCCCGCTATCTGCTCATCGGCCTCTTGCCGAGCGATCGATTCGTCGATCGGTCGCAGATCGGCCAGCGAGCCAATCCGGAGAATCTGTGGCCAAAGCCAGGCACAGGCGACGACGACCAGGATCGACGCAAACCCGCCGCCGACAATCGAAGGCACCAGCCCGAAAAGCCATGCCGTGCAGCCCGATTCCATGCCGCCGAGTTCGTTCGAGGCAACGATGAAGACATTGTTCACGGCGGTCACGCGGCCCCGCATGGCGTCGGGCGTGAGCAGCTGGATCATCGTATGTCGGACGACGACGCTGATGTTGTCGAGGGCACCGATGGCAAACATGGCCAGAAGCGATGCCCAGAGAGCTTGCGAAAAGCCGAGGCAAACCGTGGCCGCGCCGAAACCGGCCACTGCCCATAGCATCGTCCAGCCGGCACGGCGAATGGGCGGCAGGTGGGCGAGGATGATCGCCATGACAATGGCACCGGCCGCTTCCGCCGAACGCAAGCTGCCAACGACCGCCCCCACCGATTCCTTGGGCACGTGCAGCACTCGATCGGCGAACGCGGGCAGGACAAACGTCGCGCCGCCCAATAGCACGGCAAACAGGTCGAGCGTGATCGTCGCTAGGATCGGCTTATAGTTCCAAACAAAGCGGATGCCGGCCATGAGGCTTTCGAGCGAGATGGACGTCCCCCGCTGCTCCCCGCGCGTCGTTTTTAGCGACAGCGTTCCCAGCAATCCCAACGTGCGGCACGCGACGACCATCGCCAGTGCCAGCGGAACGCCTAGCCGCTCGTCGGTCGAAATAATCAATCCGCCTGCGACGGGGCCGACCATCGTGGCGATCTGAAAGACCGTGCTATTCCACGTCACTGCGTTGCTGAAGCGTTCCGCCGGGACGATCCACGACAGCAGGGCCGTGCGCGACGGTGCCCCGAGTGCCTGACCGATGGAATTCACAACGAGCAGCAGATAGATCCAACTCACCGGGGCCTGAAGGTAGGCCGCCGCCGCCAGACCGACGGCATCCAGCCCGGTCAGGCAAAGCATGAAGACCAGCACCATCCGCCGGTCGAAGCGGTCGGCCAAGTGCCCGCCCGCGATGGCCAGCAGCATCGCCGGCAGAGCTTGGGCCAAGCCCTGCCATCCGAGTGCCAGCACATCGCCCGTTTGCGCGTACAAATAGACGCCCACGGCCACCGTCTCGACCGTCCGCGCAATGGTAATCAGAAACCAGCTTCCGGCATACATCCGATAGCTAGGAATCTTCCAGGCCCCGTAAGGGTCGGGCCGTGGGGGCGGGGGCGCGACGGTTGACGGGTCAATTTCGGGCATGAAGCGAACGAGGGCGGAAAGTTTCGATGATTGTGGAATTATTCTCGGACGGGAGAGCGATTATACCGCAAGCGGCTTGATTTTACCAAGCGAACCGCTACGATCTTCTTCATGGAAAAAATTCCCGATCAACCCGGCCGTCGCGGCGCAGTGGCCATCGTGGTCCACGAAGGGCGGATGCTCGTCATCCGCCGGTCGCGGCACGTCATTGCGCCGCTGGCCTATTGCTTTCCCGGCGGAGGCATCGAGCCGGGCGAAACAGAAGAGGCCGCCGTGGTCCGCGAGGTTCGCGAAGAAATCGGGGTTGGCATCCGACCGCTTAGGCGTCTCTGGGAATGTACGACCGCCTGGAAGGTCCATCTGGCATGGTGGCTGGCATCCTTGGAAATGCCGGCAGCGTTCGTGCCCGATCCCCGCGAGGTCGATTCGGTCCATTGGTACACGCCGCGCGAGATGGCCGCGCTGCCGGACTTGCTCGATAGCAATCGGGAGTTCCTGGACCTGATCGAAGGGAGGAAGATCGAGTTGATGGGATAATTTGTTTCCGGTGCCGCACGTTACCTACCGCCACTTCCGTGAAATAATGCGAGCGTGAAATAATGCCAACGTTTCATTTTAGACGCGACGCGGTAAAATGGAGCGAACGACTGCCGGCCCAAATTTCCTTTTAGAACGACCCCTGCCCATGCCGCGACGCAATCTCCATTGGCTGTTTCTCATCGCGCTCGTGTCGATGACTTGCTACCAGAAAGTCCCCGCCAGCCGCTTTGGCAGGGTGATCGCCGATGCCGTGGACCACGTTCATCGGCACTACTACAAGCCGGTCGACGACCTCAGCCTCTTTGAAGGTGCCATGGACGGCATGATGAATCGCTTGGATAAAAACTCGGTCTATATCTCGGCAGCCGGCAAATCGGAGTTCGAGGAAGGCATCAACAAAGAGTTCGCCGGGCTAGGCATCGCCGTCGTCCTCGATCCGGAAACCAAGCAGCTCATCGTGCTTCGCCCACTGCTCGACAGTCCGGCGCATGCGGCGGGCGTTCGCGCCGGCGACCGCATCGTCAAGATCGAGGGCACCGGCACGCAAAGCATGTCGTTGCAAGATGCCGTCGAACGGCTGCGCGGCAAGGTGGGAAGCCCCGTGACGATCTCGATCCAGCACTGCGGCGCGGCGCAAGCGGTCGATCTCACGCTCGTCCGCAAGGTCATCCACGAGGATACCGTGCAGGGCGAATCGCGCACCTCCGACGGCAACTGGATATTCATGCTCGGCGGACGCGACGGCATCGGCTATATCCGCATCGCGGGCTTTGCCGAGGCCGAATCGGACAATGCGGGCGAACGCAGCACGGTCGCCGACCTGAAAGCGGCACTAGAACCGCTTGCCAAGCAGCACCTACGCGGGCTCGTACTCGATCTGCGCGGCAATCCGGGCGGCTCGCTCCGTTCGGCCGTGGAGGTCTGCGATCTATTGGTTTCCTCCGGCGAGATCGTGACCACCCGCGACCGCGAAGGACGTACCTTGCATGCCTATCTCGCCTCCGGAAAAGCTCCCTATACCGGCTTTCCCATCGCGACGCTCGTTAATGGAAACAGTGCCAGCGCGAGCGAAATCGTCGCCGCGTGTCTACAAGATCATGGCCGCAGCGTGGTGATCGGGCAGCGAAGCTACGGCAAGGGAACCGTTCAGGAGGTAATCGACATGGGCCACTCGCTGGGCGTGCTGAAACTGACCATCGCCACCTATTGGCGTCCGAGCGGCAAGAATATCGACCGCCGCAGGGACGACCCCAAGAATACCGCTTGGGGCGTATCGCCCGACGAGGGCTACGAAGTGCCCGTCGATAAGGCGGAGCGGGAGCGTTTGGAGCGATGGCGTCAAGACCGTGAGTTGGCACAAGCCAACGGCGCAAAGGCCGCGAAAGATTCAAAGGAGGAAGTGCCCGATCGAGTGCTGCTCAAGGCGGTGGAGTATTTAGAGAAGTGAGCAATAATCGGTAAAACGGCGCGTAGTAATCCACACCGTCGTCCCGCAGGGACGCTGGATGGCATGGCCGGATATCGATGCTCGCCGAGTTTGCGACAAGATCGGCGATGCGTTCATCTGGTCCTCACCCGCCTGCAAAAAATTCGTAGTTATCTGCATTCTGCACGGCTCGATCCGGATTGTTGGTTGCCAAGGCACGAGCGTTCGGCTGGCCATAGGTCACATCGTCGGTGTTGGCGTCGGAATGACTGTGTTCGTGGACCACGGTTCCCGCTTTGGAATCGGTGCCGGTAGCCGGCGCGGACCAGAAGGCCCCGCAGAACCAAATCGTCGTGTCTCCCTTGTGCGTGTATGCGAACCAGCCGCTTTTGCACCCCGCGCCGCTCAGATCGTAGGTGAAGGCAACCGTCTTCATGCGGTCGCGGATTTTTGTGAGGACGGTTTTCACCTTGTTGGAGCGAGCGACCGTATAGGCCCCGAACCATTCCTTGTATTGCGGATTGTTGGCCAACCCCGACAGGGCCGTCTCGCACAAATGGAATCCGTCGATGTGAGCTTGCTGGGCCGACGCTCGTTGCGCAGCCGTGCCGCCAGTCGTGGTTGGGGGCAGCGGGCCGGCGGCTAGCCCGACTGCCCCTTGGGAGACTTCGGTCCCCGTCGATTTTGCCAGCGTTTTCGAAACCTTGCGGGCCGCCTCGCCTCGCGTCGGGATTTGCGCCGCCCCGCTCTTCACGGTAAACTTGGTCTTGCCGGAGATCACGGACTGCAATTGGGGCGAACTTTTCGCCAGAGCCAGGAATCCACCCTTATTGTCCGCCGGCGCGGGGAGGTGCTCCAGTGCCTGGATATTCAGTTCCACCTGATAGTCGGCCGGTTTGGAAACCGCGTAGGATTCGCTGACGTTCACATCGGCGCTTACACTTTTGCCGGCAGGAACCAGTATGTAGTCGTCTGGGCCGGGGTTGCCGCGTTTAATCATCGGGCCATCATATTTGACCTTGCCCTTGTCGTTGCGAACCACTTTCAGGCAATCGCTGTTGAGCCCTTCCAGGGGCGTGTACCATTTCAAGACGTAAAGGTCTTTATCTCCCTCGTTCGTCAGTTCAAAGCGAAGCTTGACGGGCTCAGCGGAATCGTAGACCTTCAACGCGACCAACTCACCTTTCAATACTTTGGCCATGATTGTTCCTTCCTGCGTTAGACTGGCCATCTCAATCGACCCTTTTTCAGAAAATCGGGCCGTGGCCTCCCGCGCGGCCCATTGAGGATTCCGCCACCGGATTGCAGCATGGCCTTACGGTATTCTCGCAACCGTTCATAGAAATGTCAACCTTTTTTATCACTTTAGCCGGGACCATTACAACGTTTGCGAATTGCCGTTGTTGAAATTGTGGTGCAGGCCTACGAGCAGAAACCAACGGGAGAACTGCAACGTAGCCGGCTGGCTGTTGGAGTTCCGCCTAAAGGCCAATACCGTTCATGTTTTCATAACTACGGTCAGTATAAAGGATTTCCGCAACGCCAGGGGGCGGCGATGTTCGGGGCGTTTTTTATCCCATTTTG
>JANXOJ010000446.1 GCA_025353625.1 Planctomycetota bacterium
TACAAAATGCAGGCCGAGGCAAAGGTTTTGGCACCTGAAACTCAGGCATTGCTCCGCGCCGCCGGATATACCGAGGAAACCGATATCGAACGGATTCGCAAAATCGTAACCGCGCAGCAGGTTTCAATGGATGTCGTCTTGATGGACCCCAAGCTTGTGGCCCAGCAGCTGCACGTGCATGTCGATCCGGTCGCCGCGACACCGCCCATAGAAACGCCGACACAAACCCAAGCGGACGCGCCAACGGCGGAATCTCAAGGCTTGCGGCGCGTCGTGCTATTTCGGCCCATTGCCGACGATCCGCACACCCGCATGAATGCCCTCAATAGCCAAGAAGCGTTCATGATTTACATGAAAGCGTCTTTGCTTGTCGGTGCGATTTTGGCAAGTCCGTGGGTCTTCTATCAGCTTTGGTCGTTTGTCGCATCGGGGCTTTATTCGCATGAAAAGCAGTACGTGCGGCTCTTCCTGCCGGTGAGCCTGCTGCTGTTTCTTCTTGGTGCCTCGACCGCATTTTTCTTTGCTTTTGAAAAAGTGCTATCGTTTCTGCTGAGCTTCAATAGCATGCTCGGAATCAACCCCGAGTTGCGGATCAACGAATGGATGAGCTTCGTCCTGCTGCTGCCGCTAGGGTTTGGCATCAGTTTCCAACTACCGTTGGCGATGCTCTTCCTGGAGCGAATCGGCCTGTTCACGGTCGAAACGTATCTCGCCTCATGGCGAATCGCCGTGCTGGCCATCTTCGTAATCGCGATGGTGCTTACGCCCAGCCCAGATCCGTACAGCATGTGCCTAATGGCTTGCCCTCTCACGTTGCTTTACTTCGGCGGCGTGGGACTGTGCAAAATGCTGCCCAAAGGCAAGAGCCGGTTTAGTTAGGCCGCTTGGGGTGCAGACGTCGTGCCTGCAACTTCAGGGCAGGCGAGACGCCCGCACCACCATTTAGATTGCCTCACCGCCGCGTTCGCCGGTGCGGATGCGGATGCAGTCTTCCAGGGGCAGGACGAAGATTTTGCCGTCGCCGATTTCACCGGCGGTGCCGGTGCGACCGCCGCGCAAGACGGCTTCGATGGTCGGTTCCAAAAACTCTTCGTTGACGGCGATCATCAACTGCACTTTGCGGAGCAGGTTCACGGCGAACTCGTGACCCCGATAGACTTCCGTTTGCCCGCGCTGGCGGCCAAAGCCTTGCACGTCCATGACGGTCAGGCGGAAAACCTCGACGTCCGCCAAGGCCAGTTTGACGGCTTCCAGGCGATGCGGCTGAATGACGGCAATGATGAGCTTCATGGGCACTCAGACAAATACAGCCAGACTAATACTGTCAGACTCTTTTAACGAGGCGGCAGCCCGTGCCCTACGACGCAGGCTGCCGCAATCTTCAAAGCGAGGGCGACGGGGGTCGAACCCGCAACCACCGGATCGACAGTCCGGTACTCTAACCAATTGAGCTACGCCCCCACGGTTTTTGGGCCGGGGCCCAGTGTCTGCGACGAATCGCAGATGACGCCTCAATTATGCCTTCGCCCCCCGCAAACGTCAACAGGGGTGGAAAAAAACAGGGCAAGCCCCCTCAGATGGACGGGAGTCTCCAGAAATCGCCCCTGTCGTGTGGTGGTAACAATGCTGTTGGTTGTGTGCCTCGTTGCGGCCCAGGCAAAGTGACCGCATGTCTGCAATTGCAGACGGCCAAAACCAAAAATCGCGCGACCGGGCAACGAGGGGACGGAGCTACCGTGGGATTGATTGCCGCACGATGATTCCTTCGTGTCGGCAATTGCCGACATGCGGTCAAGGAATATGTCTCACGGAGCGAGGGCCATCGTCGCCGTCGAGCCGGCGAAACTGCCGGGCGCGATCATGATGTCGATATCTGCTATCAACGACAAAAGGAGCGCGCCAGGCAGGTCGTGGGAACCGACTCCGGGGCCAGTCATCGTGGCGAACGGCAGCTCCAGGCCGTGGATGCCATTTGGCGTGGGGTAGAGGTCGGGTAAAACGACCGACCACGTGACGTCCATGCTGTATCCCACGGTTGTGCCGGTCGGTGCGACCGAAGAGCCGACCGTTAGATCGGATGCGACCGTTGCTTTCACGAACACGCGGTAGCTGAGCGTGGCGCGACGCTGCTTCACCGTAGCGCCGGAGATGACGACCGTCTCTTCATCGAGCGCGAAGCCGCACTGCGGATCGGACAGCCAGACGTCGACGCTGCCGCCGCCGATCGACGCCTCGGCGCCGGTGACATTCGAGAACGCCCGTAGCGACGGCGAGAAGGACGCCCGCGAGTAGTGCGGTTCATGCGTCGACCACCCCGTCTGCCACTGCACTATGCTGTATCCTCCGCTGGCGGTCCACTCATCGAGGTACAGCAGATCGGTGTAGGGATAGAACGTGGGGTGGGGCCAGCGCATGAAGACCATCCGCCGCGAACGCGCGAAGATGTCGTCATCGTACTCGCCCAAGAGGCCCGTCAGGTTGGCCCGATAGTAGAGCGGGTAACGGACGCCGTCGCGGTGGATTTGCGGATTCGTGCCGCCCAAATCCGCGCCGTCGAAACTTTTGGAGTCCCGGGCCAGGGTGCGGTTCGCCCCGCTCTCCCGCCATGGGTTGAGGAGCAGGCCCGTGCCGCGGCGCTGGAAGTTATAGAAGGTCATTATGATGGGGCCAGCGTGACGGTGAGCGTGGCGTCGGTGGTGGTCTTGGTGTAATTGTCGACCCGGCCATCCGGATCGGCCACGTCGGCATGGATCGCGAAGCTGCCCAAGAGCGTGCCGTCGGTCTCCACGCTGCCCCGGTACGGCAGCGAGTCGCTGCCCATGATGCCGCCGACCGTGCCCGTGAAGTTCGGCAACGAAGCGCGTTGCGCCATGGTGGCCGAACGAGCGGCGATGACGAGTGGCGCGCGGGTAATCGTCAGTTGCCCCGCATGGAAGGTGAGGGAGTAGTCGTCCGCGGCCAGCGTGCCTGCGGCCGCCGAGATGGCATAGGGGCCGCCTCCCACGGTCGAGGTTTCATCCGCCGCGCACGTATAGGCGGGATCGCCGGTGAGGGCCGTATAGGCCGTGTCGCCCCACACGAAGCCGGTCCAGTCGATCGCGAAGGCCGGATTGGCGGCACCGTAGATTTTTGTCGTTGCCCGGACGGTGCCGGAGAGAACGGCCTTGGTCACCGCGACCGCGACATTGCTCGACGTGGACGCAGTGCAGGGACAGCCCGAGTCGGGCGCGTAAACCGCATGCAGTGCGCTGTGCGTTCCCGCGTGCAATACGATGTCGGAAACGCTCGCGCTGCCGGAAGCGATGCGCACCGTCCGCAGCTGCGTGGAGCCATCGTAGATCGTCACCAGGCCGGCCGGCGCGGCCGTGCCCGGCGCGGTCACCGCCACGGTGACTGCGAGCGTGACGTAGCTGCCGTAGGCGAAGCTGCTGGAGGAACTGGTCAGCGTGGTGGTCGTGGCGTCGCGATTCACGGTCACGCTCAGGGGGCCGCTGTAGGCCTGATTGAAAGTCGAATCGCCGTCGTACAAGCCGTACAGGAAAGTCGCGTTGGCGGGCAAGGCGATATCGAGTGTGGCGACTCCGCCCGATCCTACGAGCCCGCTGCCGATCGGCGTGCCGTCGGAAATGAACGTGACGTTGCCGGACGGATCGGCCACGACCGTCGAATCGGCCTTCGCGACCGTGGCCGTTAAATGGACCACCTGGCCGAAGACCGAAGTGCCGCGATCGATGGTGGGCGTGCCGACGGTGGCGTCGACGCGCTGCTCGTCGCTGGCGGCCGGCGATGCGGCGACGACGGTTTCCCAGGCACCTGCGTCATCGGCGTCGACGACGTAGACCGTGCGACTTTTTTTCTCCAGCGTGCCCGTGGCGGCGTCGAACCGCGCATCGGCTTGCAGCGCGATGGGTTGGGTCGCGATGGGGGCGGAGACCAAGCGCCACTGGCCGCTCATACCGGGTTCGCCAATGACGACCCACGTGCCTGCCGCGCCGGACCAGGCGTTGTTCGCGACTTCAAGGCTGGTGCTCCCGCTCACCGGGGTCGCGTCGCCATTGATGGCCAGCAGGTGGTCGACGCGAAAGGTCGCGTCGCCCGCGGCGACGCCGGAGGTCGTCTTCGCGAAGCAGAGCGTGGCCACTTTTTGGATGGCGACGATGTGGAGACCGCCGTCGGCCATCGGCAGGCCCCAGCCTCGCGCGCCGTTTATTATGCCCGCGCCGTGATTGGTGCCGTAGGCCCGCGCGTTTTTGAGGATGTCGTCGTGGACGGTACCGCTGGGCGGGCCGATCGATTCATCGCGGGTGAGGTCGGCCTGGAGCGGCCAATAGTGGCCATCGCCGCCGGGCGACAGGTCATCGTAGAGCTCGAAGGGAACCAGGCTCGCCTCGGGCAGTGGCGTCCAGGGCGCGCTGCCTGCCGGCTCCGGGCCGCGCGGCGCGTGGTACCAGGACTCGAACATGCGGCGGACGTGTTCGCTCGATGAGGCTGGATTGTGTTCGTCGCCGCGAGACATGGTCGGTGGTGTGGGGATTGGGGTGGGGGATTATGAAGCGGACGACCGACAACTATCCCAAAATGATCGTCCAGGAGGAAACCTGCGCGCCGGTGCCGGTGAGGCTGAGGCAGTGCGCGGTGCTGCCGATGGCAGCCATCAAGCTTGCGCTTTCGATGTAGCCGATGCCTTGCGGGGGCACGGTCATCGACAGGCCATAGCCGTTGCTGCCGGCCGGGGCGATCTGAAGGGCGTTGCCGTTGGCGTTGGTCACCTTGATTTTTTGTATTTTTAGTCCCGTGGCGGCCAGCGTCTGGCCTTGGGTGCCAATCAGATTCAGCAGGTCGACGGTCGCGGAGCCGCCGGAAAGAGCCACCTGGAACTCGCTGATCTGCGCGACCGAGGGCGTGCTGGCGGAGGTGAGATGTCGGCTTTCCGAAATGTCCTTGTGGGTGATCGTGGGCTTGCCGCCGCGGCCCAGCGTGAGGATCTCCACCGTTTCAATATTCACGCGGCTGGTGACCGTGATGTTCATGCGTCTGCTCCGGACATGACTCGCTCTGGGGTAAAAAGGTCGAGGTCGTCGAACTCGGCCGACAGTAGCTCGTTCAGATCGTTGACGGGCCACCATTGGTAAATGACGGCCGACGGCATGTGGCCGTCGTGGTCGGGGAGCAACTGGTTGCCCGCGCCGTCGAGTTCCGCCACGCCCGAATAGGGGCGGCCCATGGCATCGGTGACCGGGCCGAGCCCGTTGCCGGGCCACGGCGCCAGTACGGAGTTGCCGCCCGCATCGACCGAGGCGTGTTTGTAGCAGCGCGGCCCCATGTCGGGGATCCGCGTGCCCCACAGATCGGGATCGTAAAGGAAAGCGAGCGTCACGAGGCGATGGTAGTACGGTTCTTTCACGAGCGGCGCGCGCTTGTCGACGAGCATCAGCGATCCTTTGGGGAAAGTCCGCGTGCTGCTGTTTTGATCGTTGTCGGGATCGACCTGCACGACCGTGAAATCGCTCTTGTTCCAACGCTTCAAATATTTTTCCCAGTTGCCCGAGAAGTTGGTCGATCCGTCGGACGTTTCGCCCGTATCGTGCCACAAGAGCGAGGCGTGGAAGCAGATTTCCACGCGTTCCAGCGGAACGTCGTACGCGAGCGGTGGATTGAATCGGTCGCCGGCCGAGTTGCGGATGTCCTCGGTGGGATCGAAGTCCCACAGTTCGCCCGACTCGCCGTCGTTGGGCACGTTGCCCGGATCCATGGCCACGCCCTGCCACGCCGGCCGCGTTTTGCTGCCGCTGAAATAGTGGACCTCGGTAGGCAGCGTGAGCGGGTCTTCCTGCCAACGTACATCGACGTACGCGGTGCCCTGGTCATCGCAGCTCTTAGGGCTGACCGAGACGCAGACCAGACCGCCATCGGCGTTGACGTTGCCCGGCTTGGGGAGTTTTTCCGCCGCGAGGGCTTCAGACTGCCACGCATGCTTCCAGTCGTTCGAGTCGCCGCCGCTGGGGCTGCCCGTGTTCTGGATGTCCGGGACGATCCAGATCTCGGAGACGTCGTAACGCAGGCCGGCGCGGCGGTTCGCGGTGCGATTCGCATATCGGCAATAGGCATTGCTGGCCATCAGTCACCTCCCGCCGCGCCGAAAATGTCTTTGGTGCGGAAGCCTAGCTGGCCCAGCACCGCTTCGCCCTGCTCGTTACTCATGCGGCCGGTGTTCTCCGCGATCTTAATCAACATCTCGACCATCTTGAGGCTGTCCTGCGATTGCGCCATGCCGTATTCCGCCGAGACCTGCTGCGAATAACCGCCCACGCTGTTGGCGTCGTAGGCGCCTGCCAGGTTGCCGCTGCGCGTGATCGACTCGGCATAGTCGGTCAGCTTGTCGACCAGGGAGCGATCGTTGGCGGTCGTTTCGCGGTCCCGCTCCGCCGGCGACCGGCTGCTACTCGAGGCGATCGCCTGGTACTGCTGCGCGGCGATGCCGATTTGCTCCTGGATGTTGGCCGCGTTGGAAAGCGTGGGCGCGGCCTGAGCCGCGGCCTCGGCGCGGAGGTTCACGCGGCGTTGGGCATAGCGACGATCGTCGATCGTCCCTTCGTCGTGCTCGCGTCGGGAGACGTTCTGGGCATTGTCCAGATTCTCCTCCCAACGGTTGTCGGGTGCTTGTGCGGCATAGAGCCGCTTGCGGGTCTGGGTCTCGGCCCGGTCCACGTCGCGACCGGTCATGTACTGCTCAAACGGCAATCGATCCAGCCGATCCTGTTCGGCCTGAACGTCGGGTGCCGCGAGCGAGGCGCTGAGGGCCGCGGCCTGGTCGCGACGGTGCGCTTCGACTTTTCCCTCGCGCTCCGCGCGCTCGTTCCCTGCCGCTTCGCGGTCCATGTCCTTTTGAATGTCGGCGCCCGAGCGGTTGCCGCCGCCGAGCCTGTCGCCGATCAACATCCCGATGCCCTTGAACGCTTCGGCTACCATGCCGGCGGCTTTCAACGCGCCGGACTTCGCCGATTCGGCGTCGAAATGCGTGTCGGCCAGGGCCTGCCGCTGCGCGGCGCTCATCGCCACGGAACTGCCGCCCGAAGCGTTCCGGATTGCGTCTGCTGCCGCCGCGCTGCCGAAGGCTTGCACCTTCTGGCCGGCGGTCAGGCCGCGGCCGGCGACTTTCTTGGCGAGGTAATCGGTGTCGTCCATGCCGCGCTCGAGATCCTCGCGGCTCAACCCGATCGAAGCGAAGAAGCTCTGTTGAGCGCGATCGCCGCTCAGGGCGCCCTTGGAGCGGCCTTGCAAGTTCTCGATGCCGCCGACGAGAAGGTCCATGCTGTGACCGGCGGACCGCGCCGCCGCGCCGAGCGACTGATAATAGGTCGTGCTCGTGCCAAGCTTCTGCGACTCCATGCGTAGTTCGCGGGCGCCGCCGGCGAGTTTCTGCCAGATGGCGACCGCCCCCACGGCGGCAACGGCGCCGCCGGCGGACGAAGAGAACGCCAGGTTGGCGATATCGGCGACCGGTCCGCCCACCATCCCCGCGGCGCCTTGGACGCCGCCGGCGATCCGGCTGCCGAGGCCGGGCGACTTGGGCAGCTCGTCCGCGGCTTGCTTCTGCGCGCGGTGATAGGTTTCGGTGCTGATCGCGCCCCGCTTGTGGAGGTCGTCCAACTTGCGGACCTGGTATTCGTACTTTTCGCTGGCGGTCCGCGTCTTCTCGAAGATCCGATCGGCGTCATCGGCATGCGACGACCGCGTGGACGAGTCCCCGCCGGAAGCCGCCCCAGCTCCCCCGCCGCCGGAAGAAGCGATTTTGGTCTGGGAAAGCTCCTTCAGGCCGGCCTTGGCGGCGACGATGCCCGACGGGTCGAACGTCGAGACGAGCGGGATGATGAGTTTATTGCCGACGCTGCCCATGAATCACTTCCCGGTTCCGTGCGGCCAGGTGGCCTCGATCTTCGCGGCCTCGTCCGCCATTTCCTGGTTCGACTGCCGCGGCACGGCCAGCTTTTCGCGGCCGTCGAATTCAGTGCGGTAAATAGTCTGCTTGCTGCGCATCGAGCAGGCCAGTTTCCAGGCCGCGTTCTCGATGCGTTCCGCCAGGGGCGGGTCCAGTTCGTAGGCCGCTTCCCACAGCGGCAGTTCGTCGCCCCAGCGCCGCCAGAGTTCATCGAGCGTTACTCGATTGTCGCGGGCGATGTCGAGGTGCTGGCGGAGCCGGCGACACTCTCGTATTTTTTTTTCAGTCGGTCCCGTGCGCCGCTGCTCAACGTGTTGAGATCGTCCGCCAGATCGAAGGCGCGGTCGATGGCGGAACCGCTGCCCGGATCGTCGACCAGCTTCGGCCAGTCGTTATTGCCGAAGGCCCGGCTGCCGTCGCCGGCGATCAGGCAGTAGAGCGCCGTAAATGTAAGAAAGGCCGCGCCGCTGGTGGCTTGCTGCTTGCCCGACTCGGCGTCGAACTCGACGCGCTCCGTCGGGCTGAGCCGGCGTACGAAGAGCGTGCCGTCGAGCGCGGGCCACTCGGGCGTGGGAACGGGGACCGGGCCGTTGTTGGATCGGTTGAGAATTTTATCGAGTAAGGACATGGCGCGCGGTGGATGTTAAGTGGTGTTGCTGGAAAGGCGAAAGCGTTGAAGGGACGGTTATCAGCTCGTCGCCCGGAATGGCTTGAAAGTAAATTCCGTGGTGGTCTGGCCGTCGATCGCCGCGCCGGGATGCGTAGAGACCAGGATGGCCAGGTCGAAGCTCCCATTGCTGCCGCCGTCGTTCCAAGCGATTGCCAGGGCGGCGGTATGTTTGACGTCCAAGCCCTGCAAGCCGCCCAGACAGGTCACGGTGACCGACTCTTCCTTGATGCCCGGCGCGGAGAGGGTGTCGGTGTCTCCGGCACCCGTGCAGTCGATGGGCGCGGCGCTCGACGTGTAGTTTACGGACTGCAAGCCGATCAGGGCCGATCCGAAGGTCACCGACGTGCCGTTGAAACCCAGGTCGCCGACGGCGCCGGCGGAATAGCTGCCGGCCGTCAAGGCGTCGGCACCTGCCACGGCGGTGAAGTTCCCTTCAATTCGGCCGTCCTTCCGGCCCGAGACGCTCATCTGCGTGATGAGGGCCTTGCCGTAGCTTTTGGCGATGTCTCCCGCGCCGCCGCCCTTGATGTTCACCGCGACGTTCGCGATGGCGCCCGCCTTGGGACACTTCGATCCCAAGAAGGAGGCCGTGAAGGAGTTCTTGGGCAGTCCCGCGCCGCTGGTGTGCGTGCCGTCGGCCATGCCGGTGGTGTCGAAGGTTGCCGGATCGTTCGGTTGGTGCAGATCGACGAGCGGGACCACACCGACGCCGAAGGTCATCGTGCTGCCGTTGCCGGAATAGTTGTTGACGGACATGTGCGTTTACTCCTTGGCGAGTTTTTGGAGGTTGAGTTGCATTGCGCAGGTGGCGATGTTGGCGGCCGAATCGCGCGCCGCTTCGGCACTGGCCATGAAATTCTTCGGCGGCGCGGCCTTGGCCCGCGCGAAGAAGCGGCCCGCGGCCGTGGCCAGGGCTTTTCCGTTGACCGGTCGCAGGGCCTTGCGGCCGCGCGTGAGGAAGTAGCCGTATTCGACCGGATTGGCCACGGCCAGATCGGGATGGGCGAGCGTGAATTTCTTGGACGTGTGTTTCGCGACCGGGCCGTTCTTGGTCTGCTTCAGCGTGCGCGTGCGCGCGAAGCCCCGCCGCGGTCCGCTGGCGACGTAGGCGCAGAACGTGGCCGGGTAGAGCTTGGCCTTCGTGCTGCCGATCGACTGCGCGAGGAGGCCCGTCTTGGTGTAGGCCGCCGCTCCCGCCTTTTCGACGGTCGCTAAAAAGTTGCTGGCGCGTTCGAGGCCGGGCGCCACGACCTTGGCGAGCACGTCCTTCTGGAAGTCGTCGAGCGCGCGGACGGCGGCGGGAATTCTCGATTGTCGATCGAGGAACGATTGCACCTTCGCTTCTCCCGCCACCCAGGCGGAGAAATCTGCCTCCGACAAATGCCGCTGCTGACGGGCGATCCAATTGGCCATTCTGCCTGCCATTATGAGACTCCCCCATCGCTGAAGAAGTCGATCAAGATCGGCACGAAGAAGCGCGAGTTGCCGTACAGTTCGTCGATGTAGTCGTCGCCGAAAATGGCTCTGGGCTCTTTGGCGTTCCAATGGAGCGCGAAATGCCGCGGCCCAACGAAGAACGTGCTGAGCGACTCGACGAAGGTTTCCAGGGGATCGATTTCGGCGTCGTCGGTGGGATCCTTCACCAATTTCTCGCAGACGATGCCCAAGGAGCAGGTCGCGCGGGCGGCACCCCAGGCGATCCGCTCGCTGGCGTAGTCCACGGGCGCGATGGTGATCTTCATCTTCGACTCGGGCGTGCCGGCTGCCGGCACGTTTTCCAGCGCGTTGATGTACATCCGCCGGTACTGGATCGAGTAGGGCACGGGCCACTCGAGCGCGTCGATCTGCGCGATGATATCGTTCGCGATGGTTTTGGCGTTGCTCATGCCGACACCTGTTTCATCTTGAGGAACCAGGTGCCCGACTCGGCCGACTGCTCGTAGGGCCGCATGCCCTTGGGCGGCAGCAAGGCGTAGGTCTGCGAGACGCCGTCGGCAAGGGTCACCGCGAGGCGATCGTTCAAGATCGGCGTGACGAAGCCGGCCGCGGTCCAGGCGTGGTTCGAGACCTGGAAGACCAGGCCCTTCCACTGGAGAATCTCCGCGCCTTGCTGCTCCTGCGATGCCCAGTCGGGCTTCGTGGAGACGACCATCAGCGGCCAACTGCGGTTGCCGCGCGTGTAGACGCCGGCGAAGCCCTGGGATTGTTCCAGGGCCGGCATGAGCACGTTGTGGATGGCGTGGGCGAGTGAGCCGTTCATAGTGGTTCTCGGCCCGCCGGGGCCTCGCTCGTGCGCGCGATCGAGGCCCCGGGCTGGGCATTGAAACTCAGGAAGTCGTGCCGCTGCCGGGCCAGACGAGGACGCGGATCGTGCCGCCGGCCTGGGCGGTGATGCTGATCCCGAGGGGATAGGTCGTGTGACCTCCCGTCCAGGAGGTGACGACCTTTTTGTTGGTCGCGTCCCAAGCGACCGGGACGCCGGCGGCAATGGCGGCGGTTGCCGGAAAGTCGTAAATGCCGACCGTGTTGACGCTGGAGGGGCGGGCCGTGGGGGCGCCGTCCCAGCCAGAGTCGTTGGCGGCGATGCCGACTAGGCCGGCGCCGAGGGGCACGACGTCGCCGGCGGTGAAGCTGGCACCGGCCGGGATCGGCAGGCGGAAGCCGTCGCCGATCATTGCGGTCAAGAGTGCGGGCGAAAGCATGGTAAATACTCCTCGATGGTCTGTGGTTGGTTTTGCGTGGAGGGGAAAATGGTCTGTGGGTAGAGGCAGGTGGGGAGGGACGAAGGTTTTGCTTCCTTCATCCCTCCCCCTTCGTGCTTGGATTTACTGCCCGGCGCTCATCGTTGCGCCGCGTGGATCTCCCAGGGCAAAGCCCATGTCGATCCAACTCCGGAAGCGGATGCCCAGGTTCTCGAAGTTGGCCTCGGCCCGTTCCACGGTCGGCGTTTGCATGCCGTTGAGGAAGGCCGCTTCGATCGCGTGGAAGCCGGCGTTGGGGTCGAGCATCAGGTACCAGGCCAGCGGGCTGTAGTTGGCATAGAGGGCGTTGTCGAGGTAGGCGCTGGCGGCGACTTCGAACTTGCCGGCCAGCGGGTTCTCGCTGCCCTGCAAGCTGCCGGTGCCGACTGCCGCCAACTGCGAAACCAGGATGCGGGAGAGCATCAGGGTCTCGGCCGTGTAGCGGAGCGAGGCCGGAACCAGGAGGATCGACGGCTCCATGCCCAGCGGGTAGCCCGCCGGATCCTTCTGGTGCAGGGACAGGGTGTAGGCGGACGCCAGGCCGGGCACGGTCAACGTGCTGCCCGCGCCGCTCTGGTAGTTCCCGTTGGCCGCGCTGAAGAAGTTATCCGTCGCGGTCGCCAAACCCTCGGGGGCTTGGAACTGGCTGCCGATGGCCGGGTTCGAGAGGAACAACGCCCAGAAGGCGTCGTTGATCGCCAGACCTGCCCCGCGGCCCACCATCTTCGGGATGTCGCTGAAGGCGCTCATATCGTCGTTGATGATCAACTTCCGATCGAGGTTGAACATGATGCCTTCGGTGTCGCCCTGGATGATGTAACTCTGATCGCCCAGCTTGCCGTGCTGCAACTCGCCCGAAGTGTTCAGCGGCTTGAACCGCATGTCGTTCGTGAGCCGGAAGCGGTTGTGGGGCTTGAAGTCCTGGAGGCTTCCCTGCTTGGAAACGCGCCGCCACACCTGCTCGACGTGGTTGTAGCCGTCGAGCAGCAACTTGTGGGCGACGTTGCTCAAAATGCCGGGCAGGCTGACGGGGCTGGCGCCGCCGTCGGCGCGAATCGCCTGGCGGGGATCGCTCCACGGATTCTGGAAGCAGGTCCGCAGGGCCGCGCGAATGAACTCCTCGCCCGTGCCGGTGAGCATGGGCAACTCCACGCCCTGCGCGCGGGCACACAAACGAAAAATGTCGCGAATGCCCAGGCCGCGGAACGACCGGCTGCCGGCCTCCACGTTGGCTTCGCCATATTCCTTGGCCATCGCGTCGTTGGGCCGGAGGCCGGCGGTAATGAGACAGCTGGCCTCGATCGCCCGGCCGAGGTCGACGTGCTTGCCGGCGATGTGCATCGCCGGGCCGGTCTGCTGGCTCGTGGCGCGGCCGGCCCGCAGAACCTTCAGTTCGATCTCGTTGTCGATCCGCTTGTCGTCCCAGCCCTCTTCCATCGCCGAGGCGGCAACGTCGAGGTGATCGCCGCACTTGGCTTCGATCGTGGCGGCGCGACGCAACGCCGCGGCCCGGGCCTTGATCGGATCGGCAGCGGCTGCCTGGATGCTTGCCTGGCGGCGGGCGGCTTCGGTCTTCTTCTCTTCTTCTTTCTTCTCTTCGTCCCTCTTGGCGGGATCCGGATCGACTTCGCTGGCGGAGAGCTTGGCGTGCATGGTGGCCATGCTGGCCTTCTGCTTGTCGTCCATGGTGCCGGGGTCGAATCCGGCGGCCTTGCAAAATTCGGAAAAATCGGGTTTCTTCTCGTCGGCCATAAGTGGCTTCCCTTTCGCTGCAATGGTGGTCGAGGTGCTGGTGTCCGCGCCAAGCGAGACGACGCTGATCTCTCCCAAAGTGGTGTCGTAACAGGCGTACATGGGGCCGGAGAACGTCCGGCCGTTGATTTCGATGCTTTGTCCGTGGGGGACGAATTCCTTGCGGGCCGGCTCGCCGCCGATCGAGGCCTGGAACTGGTGCCCGTTGGCGGCCATTCCCAGCACGGCGCGGGGACCGGCCGATTCGCGATTCGTGACCCGGCCGACGGCGTTGACGTTGCCGCTTTCGATCGCGATGGCGATTTGACCCAGAACGTCTTCCTCGTTGACGCCGTGGCCCACGCGGCAGGGAATGAGCGCCGCCGCGCTGCGGATGCTGGCCACTTCCACGACGCACGGGTATTCCCAGCCGTTCAAGTTCATCGCGCCGCCCGAGTAGGCCGGCTGCATGACGATCGAGCCTTTTTCGAGACTTTTTCCGTCAGCCGCTTCGGCTTGGATCGAGACGGAGGCGGTGAAGGTGAGTTTGGTCATGTTGTTTTTTCCGGCGGGCGGCGTATACTGGTTGTGGGCCTGGATTCGCCACACAGCCGCCGCCTCGAAAGCGGCCACGTCTCGGACGTACTTGCTGAGGGAGTTCCGGGCCTATCTTTTTGCCTTGGGGAGTTTGGTCTTGGTCCTGGGGTCGGTCTTGGTCTTGTAGGCCGTGTACACGGCCAGGGCCTTGCGTCCGACGCGGGCCTCTTCGAGCACGAAGAACCATCCGTTGACGCGCTTCAGATACTCGACGCCCGGAGACTGGTTCTTGCCGACGGGGTGTTCGGACGGGCGGATGTCGTCCGCGCTGCGAATGATCTCGGGAATCCGTTCGAAATCGGATTCTTCGAAGGGGACTTCGTCGGAGGCCAATCGCGACGAGTTCTTGCCGTGGTCGCGGAGAATGTGGCCGATGGCCGACTCTTCGATCCCGTGCGTGTAGCCTGTTGGGTCGAAATCGAGTTTGGCCTTCTCCTTCAGCTTGGCGGCTTCCGTCGCGCCGACCGTGGCGTAGCCCACCCAGCGGTGTTTTTCGCCTTCGTCGCGGGACGGGCGGTCTACCACGTCTTTCACGAGTGAGGTGATGCTCGCATGGGTCCCCGAGGTCTTTGTGTCGCCATCTTCGCTCGCGTCCCCTTTGCCGAACTTGCCGCCGTTGTTCGGATCGGGATCGTTGGCTTGGACCTTTGCGCCTTTGCGATTTCGCGCGAGATTTCTTCCGGCCCGGATTCGCGGCCGTCGCCGGCGGGCCTGGGCCGGTTTCGGCTCTTCCTCCGGCTCGTTCGCGTCTTGCGGTTCGCCGTCGTCTTGGGGTTCGTCGTCGTCCGCCTCGGCGGGCGGCGTGCCTTGTCCCGGCGGCAGCGGGTACTTGATCTTGTATTTGGCCTCCATGCGGGCCTTGAATGCCTCTTCGCGGGCGATCTGCTCGAGACCCTCTTCCCACTCGATGCCGTTTTTCTGCCATTCGATGGCCAGGTTGCTGGTGAGCGTGCCGAGGCGAGTTTGCGCCGCGCCGGATTCCTTGGTCGGATCGACGTGCTCTTCGCAGTCCCAGAGCCACTGGTGGCTCATGTCGGCCTTGAGGTTGCGGGCGGCCTGCGGCAGATAGCCCTCAATGAGGCAGGCTTCGTCGATCCACCATTGAAAAATCTTGTCGAGGACCGTGGTCTCGCATTCCGAGCGATCCACTTCAATGCTCTTGCGGTAGACTTGAAAATCGAGCCGGCCGGAGGCGTAGTTGTAGCCCGAGGAATCGCCGGCGATGACGCACAGCGGCATGTTGATGCAGCGGCCGATCTCGCAGAGCAGTTCCCGCTTGAAGGTCGGGTACTTGGCGTCGGGCATCGTGGGGTTCAGGCCCGAGGCCCGCCAGCCGGCGGGCATGGTCATGGCCATGCCGTCCTCGAAGTCGAAAGTATCCATCGGTGCCACGCTGGCCACTTCTTGCAGACCGGCCGGCGCGTTGGTCTCGATGGAGATCGCCCAACTCGATTGAATGCGGGCGCTCTTCAGGATGGACGTGGTGTAGTCGCGCAACTGCGCAAACAAATTGAGCGCGGGCGTCAGTTCTGGAATGCCGCGATGCAGTTCCGGCCGGTCCTTGCGGAACCAGTGGCAGACCTTGTTGGCCGGGAAGGTGTCGTAATCCCACGGGAAGCCGACGTAGCCGGGAAGGTAGACGTAGTTTCCCGGGTGAATCCGCAAAATGAAATAGTTTTTGGGTTGGAAGAACTCATCGAGTTCGATGCCGTCGACGCTGGGAACGCTGAACTGCATGGCCGAGACGGTGGCGCACTGGTCGGCCTCGAAGATCCGCAAATTCAAGCGGACGGGGCTGCCGCCGCGATCGAGGCTGGCCGTCGCGACGGCGCGGTTGGTCTGCACGCAGAAGCCTTCGCCGTCCTGGGCCTTGGCCATCCGCATGGTACGGAGCTTGCCGGCCAGGTCGATCTCCTTGGCCCACTGGCCGAACTTGGCCTTCACCTCGCGATTGACGTCCGGATCGCGGGTCGTCATGTGCAGCCGCGGCCCGCGGCCGATGGTGTCGTTGGCGAGCGTGGTGACGATGCCCCGGGCATAGGAATTGTTGGCCACTTCGTAGCGGCTGCGGACGCGCAACAGGTACCGCACGCCGGGGTTGGCGGAGGCGTCGGGGCCCAGGTTGTCGGCCATCGCCCAGTGCTTGCGCATGTCGGCGCCGTACTGGGCGTTGTCGAAACGGGCGGCGATCGCCTTGCCGCGGCCCTGCACTTCGGAAAGGGCCGGGCCGTTCCACATGGGGCCGCTGAGGGCTAGCGTGGCGGCGTGAAGATCGGGATCGTTGGGGCCGTAGGGCGTGCGGAGGTCCGACGCGCGGAGCATCTTCTGGATCGATTCCTTGGCCCGCGCGTGATTCTGGGCGCGAACGGCCGCCGGCGAGGGCTGCACGGCGAAGAATCGCTGGAGGCGACTGAGGAGTTTCACGGTCCGCCTCCGATGCTGGAGGGCGGAATCATTTTCGTGGGTCGCAAGGCGGCCAAGGCCCCGCCGCGTTGCCGCGTGGCTTTCTTGGCTTCCAGGTACTGGTCGGCCGCGATCTGATCGGCGAGGGAATGCGCGGAGGCCGAGCCGGCCGCACTGCTGACGCTCTGGGCGCTGGCGGCGTTTTCTTCAATGACTCGGGTTAGTCGTTCGTGGTGCTGCGACATAAACGAAGCCTAGTTTGCAGGCGCGGCGGGCAGCGCGGAAGCGTACTAGGGGGTAGTACGCGGCGGTTCGATCGCGCGGCGATATTCTTCCGCCTGGGCATGCTGGCCGGCGAGGAGTTCGGCGAGGAGATCGCGGTGGGTGGCGGGCGGCTCGTGGGCCGCGACCGATTCGGGCTCCGGCGGCTGGAATGGCGCGGGGGGAACGGCTTCGATCTTCTTCGGCGGTCGCTTGCGGGACATGGGTTTCTCCTTCAGGAATGCGGTCCAAACGGCTCGGTTAATCTGCTTCAAAGGTGGGGGCGGAGTGGCTCATCATCCGATCCTTTCAAAAGTTCGCACCCGCGTGCCGCAGCTGCGGCAGACGCGGTAGCGCTTGGCTTCGTCAAATTGTTGGCGGGTGGTTTCAACCACCAAATGCCGGCAATTGCAATTCGGGCAGCGGAGACCGACGGCTTCGGCGTGGCTCCGCTTCAGTGCGCTAAGGACCAGCTTGCCGCTTTCGGGCGCGACGGCTTCGTTGCGTGGGTCAAAGGTTTCGCCTGCGGGGATCATTGCTTGTGCCTCCGGAGTTCGCTGAGACGGATCGTCTTCTGGCCGGTCCGCCGGGTTGGCTCTTGGGCGCCGGTCAGTTCCGCGCCCAAGGTGGAGGCGCCGACGGCGCAGCCCACGGCCGCGTCGAGCCCCTCGTTCTCGCGACTAGGAATCTGTTGCCACTCCACCACTTTGCGATCGTCGGTCTTGTTCTCCATCTCCTTGGGCAGTTCGGCCGTGAGGTGATCGCCCATCAGTCCATGATCCGTGCGGCGGTCGCCGTAGAGGGTGAGGCTGCCGGGCAGGAGTGGATCGACGAAAAGCTGCTTGTGAATGAAACTCTTGAAGTGGTTGGTGTCGATCTGGATCTCGCGAATGCTCTTGCGGTCCTTCGGTTCGAGCGCGCGCCAGTGCCATCCGATCGCGTCGCCCGGCTTGGCGACGTACGTCGAAAATGGCTTTCGCCTGGCTCCGATGCCCACGCCGAAGCTGGGCACGACCGCGGGCAGCTTTTCCTTGGGCTGGTTCAATCGGCCGATGGCGGCGATGACCACATCGCCCAGGTCGCCCGTATCGCAGAGAGCGCGCTTGACCTTGAATTCGTCGCCCTCGGCGTTCTTCCAGGTCCTGCCGATGAGGTCGGGCAGGAAGGTATCGAGCGCGGCGGCGAGCATGGTGGCCTCGTTGGCGCCGGCAAGGGCCGGCCGATGCTCGGCGAAATGGCTGGCGATCGTGGGGTTGGCATCGCTCTTGGTGAAGTAGCGGCGGTACTGTTTCGGGAAGGTTCCGTACTCGATGATCGATCCGGTAAAGTCCTTCCGCCAGGCGCAGACCATATAGAAGAGATACGCCTTGCCCATGTCGACGAAGGCCGTCAAGTACTCGGCCCAAGGCGGCACGACGCCGGCGGGCAGGCCGCTGGTCTTTTTGGCGATCTCATCGGCGGAAAGCATCAGCCCGGGCGCGACGGCGACCGACAGCGGCTTGCACTGATACTCGGCGGCAAAGGCTTGGCGGTTGCGGAAGTAAAGGTCCATCGCGTACTGGAGCACGCTCAGCCGGTTGGAGGACGGGCCGTCGGGCCAAGCGACGATCGCGCCGGCGTCCATCTCGACCTGCCTGCCGGCGTAGAACCGCGTACCGGCCTGCTTGTCGCCATCGTTCTTGCGGGCATCGTCGCAAATCTGCCGGTATTGCTCCCACAGCGTGTCGAGGGCGTCGGGCATCCGGTAGACCATCGGTGCCGTCTCGCCCCGCCACTCGGGCTTCTGTTCGCGCGAGAGGTAGATGCAGGCCAGGTCGCCATCGTAAATTGGCGTGATGGCCATCACCGCGGTGATGGGCGTGTCGTGACCCGCCAGGCCCAGCACGTCGCCGTCAATCGTCTGCACGCGGTCCTCCGTGGCGACGAGCGACTTGGCGGACTTACGGTTTTGGACGTCGTCGAGCAGAACGAAGTCGGGTCGGATGATCTCGCCGTCGTCGGTGCGGTGGTTGAGTCCCTTGATCGAGCCGGTGATGGCGCGCGTGACCAGGATCGTGCCGCCGACTGCGGACGGCGGGATCGAGGCGAAGACGACTTGGTCCGGCGACCAGACGACGTTCGTCGGCTTGCCTGCCCAGATCTGCCGGCGGGCCAAGCGGCCGTCGTTCAACGTGCGGGCGAATGGGTAGCAGATTTCGGGGAAGTCCGCCAGCAGCAGTTCGTTGCTCCAGAGCTCGTCTTTTTGCTGCCGCATGATCCGGAACGAATCGCGGGCCGTGGCGCCGATCGTAACGCCGAACCGCCGCTTCTTGTAGAACGCGGCATGGAGCATGGAGCGGGCAAAGATCGTCGTCTTGCCGCCGCCTCGAAAGAGAGCCCGGGCGTATAGTCCGCCGTCGTTTTCGGCCTCCTCGGTGCGCTGGATCAGCTTGCGGTGATCGCCGCAGAACGGGCCGCGGAAGGCGCGGGGAAAATAGCTGCGGAGGAACTTTTCAAGATCGTACTCGCATTCCTCGCGCAGCTTGGTGTTTTTGCAGGGGCCGGGATATCCGGCGGCGATATCGCGCTCCTCTTGATTCCTGGCCTTGTGGTAGGCGAGCTGCGCGGAACTCTTCTTGGCGTCCGCCGCGCTGTTGTCGTCGGCGCTGTTGTCGGTCGCGGTGAAGATGCCCATTAGTGCGTCAGGTTTCGAAGCTGTTGGATGGCGCGCAATGCGCCGGGGAAGTCGCCAATCTCCACCATGCGCCGGTAAAGGTCGCGGGTGGCCTCAAAACAGAAGCCGTGGACCGCGGTGCGTTCGATGCGGTTCGAGTCGCGGATCCGTGCGATCGCGGCCAGCAACAGTTCCGCCTGGTTGGCTTCGGGCCAGGCCTGCGCTATCGCCTCGGTAATGTCGTATTCCGTCGCGCCGCTCAATATCCACTGGAAGACCTGGTTGGTCCGGGCCGGCGTCGTGGCCAGGGCGGTCAGATCCTGCGCGGGTTCAGGCGTCTGTGACTCGGGGCACCCAGTACCCTGGGTCGTCGGATCCGCGGGCGGTTCGTTGGGTGGCCGTCCAGGCGGACGGATGCCGGCGAGGCGCTCGGTCTCTTTCAACCGGAGACGCATCTGCCGGATCTTCTCTTCCACTTCGGGCGGTACGGGCATCGATCATGCGCCGGCCGTCGCGAGCGATGGCTTCAGTCCGGCGTCCTTCAGGCGTTGCAAAATCACGGCGGTATATCCAGGGCTGATCTCGAATCCGGAGCACGTGCGGCCAAGCTGCTCAGCGGCCATCATCGTGGTGCCGGTGCCGAGGAACGGATCGTAGATGCTGTCGTATTTGCCGCCGTGGTTGCGGATCGGCCGGGCCATGCACTCGATCGGCTTCTGTGTGCTGTGTCCGCCTTCCACGGGCTTGTCGGGCTTGATCTGCCACACGGTGGTGCAATCGGCCGGGAAGGCGTAGACCGTTTGCTCGTCAATCCTGGCGGCGTAGATGGGCGGGTTCTTCGGATCATAATGGTCGATGATGTCGCCCCAGACCGTCTGGTTCTTGCGATCGCCGCGGAAGTCGGCCGAGCAGCCCTTGCGGACTGCCGCCCAGCAGGGTTCGTGTGCCCAGTGGTAATGGCCGCGGCCAATGACGAACCGCGGCTTGGCCCAGATGATCTGCGTGAAGATTTCGAAGCCGGCCGCTTCAAGGCCCTGCATCACCGTGGAGGCGAATAGGCCGGCGTGCCAGACATAGGCCACGGTGGCGTGGCTGAGGGCGTAGGCCGTCGACCAGGCGGCGCGGTGGTCGTTGGTGACCTTGCCGCGGGCGCCGCCCTTTTGCAGGCCGCAGTCGGTGCGCCACTGGGCATCGTACTCGACGCCATAAGGCGGGTCGGTGACCATGATGAAAGGTCTGTGCCCGGCGAGCAGCTTCTCCACCTGGTCGGGCTTCGTCGCGTCGCCGCACATGAGGCGGTGGATCCCGCCGCGGCCTTCGATCGTCCAGAGTTGCCCGGTCGCAGTGGCCCAGCGTTGCTGAAGTTCCGCAGCCTGGTCGATTTGGGGCCCTGAATCGGCAACGGGCACTTCGTCGACGCCGATGCCGTACTCTTTGGCCAGATCTGCGATCATGGTCTCCAGGGCCTCGTTGCTGGTGTCTACCTCTTGCATCAGGCGCTCGAGGGCCTTGGTGTCGGCCTCGGCCATCGCGGCCAGCGGATCGAGCGTCAGAAGCAGCTTGGCCGCTTCGTGCTCGTCGAGGTCGGTAATGAGGCACGGCACGACCTGGTCCGAATCGAGCTCCTTGCGGGCGTGGCCGTCGATGACCTCCAGGGCGCCGTCTGGCAGCACGCGGCAGAGCAAGGCGTCCGCATAGCCGATCTCGGCCAGCGTGCCCTGTAGGGCAGCCACTTGGCTCGCAGGATGCGTACGCCAGTTTTTTGGGCTGGCGTGCAGATCCCCTGCTCGGACGCGGCGTAGCTCGGTAATGCGATCGCGGATGCTGCTCACAGGTCGTTGTTCCAATGCTGAATGATCTGGCCGGGCGGAAGATCGGCCACGTTGCTTTTTTGCTTTGCCCAGATCTCGTCCAGGATGGCATTCAGGAAGGTGGCCATTTGAGGATCGTGGGCGACGGTGAAGTTTTCGTTGCGTGGGTTCATGTTGAGATTCATGCTGGTCTGCACCACGACTTTCCAGTCCACGTTCTGGAAGAGGGCAAATTTGGCATGCGTCTGCGTGACGCGAATGTTGTCGCGGCCGAGCTTCTCGCGCATCTGCGCCGTCTGTGCCGGCTCGCGGCGGGCCATGCTGAAGTCGATCAGCAGCCGCAGGCCGAGGATGTCGCCGCGGGCTGCCATCGCCGCCAGGCTCTCGATCTCGTGGCTTGCGGCCGTCCAGGTCGAAAGGCTCAGGTGTGCCGGGCCGGTGACGAGGAAGACGGCTTGTAGGAGTTGTAGGAGGCTGAACTGTCCTTTAGTAAACCCGAAAATTTCCGTTTGGTGGTCCAGGCCGGCGATCGCCTCCACGGCGGTGGCGGTCTTGCGCGCATCCCGCACTTCCCGCTTAATCGCACCACGCTTGCGCTGGAGCGTTGCCGGTGCCGCCAGCTTCGTCAGGTTTACGGCCCGCGAAGTGTCCTGATAAAGCGAATTTTGAGTTAATTTCAAAACCATCGGCGGCGCGTATGAATCAAACAATCATCGGTTTGTCCCGCGTAGCAGACTCCCGGCGGGACCGCTGGGAAGTACCTTCAGCCGGGGGGGGTGGGGTGGGGAGGCTACCAGGTGGCCGAGACTGGTGCGGGCAGAACAACGGTGATCGTCTTTGCGGGTGAGGTCCAGGTGGCACGTACGCGATAGGCGTAGGTGCTCCGGCTCCAGTTCGTGAGTGCCGCCGTCTGCGCATGCGTGGGCTGCATCTGGACGGCCTTAGCGAAGACCGTGCCGTTGATGGTGATGGGGCCGTTGATGAGCGAGCCGGTGATCGAGACGACCAGTTCGCCCGTGGGCGTTCCGCCCCGCATCGTGGAGACCTCCATCACCAGTGCGGCATCGCTCAGGTCGATCGAGCCGGCCGGGACGCCGAAGAGGATGGCACGGCCGTCCGTTGCGAGGTAGTCGTCCCCGCTGACCAGGTTCAAGCCCACGCTCGTCTGTGCCCTGCTGACGATGGCAGGGCTTGCGGCCAGTTGCGCCATGGCCGTCTGTACTGCGGCGGTCACGTCCGCAGCCGTCGCCGGTGAGGCCGCGATCACGGCACGCATGTATTGGACTTTGTAGCCCGAGGCGGTGCCGTGCGCGGTGACTACGATCAGGCGGCGGCCGAAGGGAATGTCGCTGGGCGACGTGAAGGACCACTCCCACTGCGCGTCGGAAATCCACGTAATGGAAATCGGCACGGGCAGCAAGGCGCCGTCGGCCAGCGCGAAAACGAGCGGCATTCCGCTATCGTTCCACATGTCCCAGCCAAAGCCGAAATCGGAGAGATCGCCTCCCGGTGCAAGGGTGTTGAGGTCGATATTTTCGCTGCTCGCCGCAACAACCATCGGAGCCTGGCTGTAGGTGAAATTGAACCACCGATTGCCCGGCGGCATGCTGCCGTACCCGGACAGCGGGGCGCCGCCGTACTCGACGGCGTAGCCGTAGGCGAGATTCGCGTTGCCAATATTTTGCGGATTGTTAACGTGGATCGTGCGGGCGTCGCCGCTAAATATCGGATCGATCGGAAAGAGCCAACTTTGCGAATCGCTGATGCCGATGGCGTTCCCGATCGAGCCCTCCAAATTGAGGTCGCCCATGCAAATCATGACGCTGGCCAGGCCGATCGAACATCCGCCGCGGACGTGAACCGTGCCGCTGACTTGGACGATGAGCGTATTCATGCGGACCGAAAAATTGGAACTGTCCACATCGCCGATCACCAAGTTGCCGGCGACAATCCCGGTACTGTTGCGGTCCTCGTGACCGTGGCCGGGGCGAATCGTCACGGTATGGCCGACGTCGATCGTCCAATCTTCCGGCGCCGTGTCGGGCGTGTTGGTCGTGCTGCCCCAGGTGGCTGGGTCGTCGAAAAAACCAGATTGCGTGGAGGTCAACATGGATTACTGGACTTTCTTTTTGGCGATCGCGACGGCAAAGGTCGGGAGCGGAGTCGGCAGATGCAGCATGGCGGCTCGGGTGGTGGTGGCTTGCGCCAGGGCCATCACCGCGGCCCGGCTGGCGGCGCCGATCAGATTCGCTTGGCAGCACGCAGCGAGCATCTCCAGGGCTTTCGAGCCGTCGGAAGTGCTGGCGTCGAGGCTCAGGTATTCGTGCGTCCGAAAATACTCCGTGACGCAATAGCAGATGCCGAAAAGTGGATCGCTGGACGTGATCGACTTGGCCCCGATCGCGGGCAATTCACCGCTGTGGATCAGCAGGCTCATGATGTCCGTCACCGAGACGAGCCGGGTGTAACCACCGTCGATCGGGGCGTTGAGCCGTGCGGCGGCTTCGGCATCGCTTAGGCCGGCATATTCGGGCTTGGAGAGTTCGGTCTGAAGCGGCGTCATGGCTGGGCCACCATATCGGGTTTGGCGCGGGGCGCGGGATGTGGGTCGAGGAAGCTGCGGATCCAGGAGACGTTGGCGCGCACCTCTTTGAGATCGCCGTGGATTTCGCCGATGCCGGACTCCAGGCCGCGGATGCGGCCTTCCTGGTCGACGTCGGACTTGCTGCTGGCCGCGACTTCGGCCCGCATGGCAAAGATCCAGGCGGCGCCATGCCACGCGGCCGTGGTGAGGGCGATCAACGCGCCGGCGATCGTGCCGAGGGCGATGAGACGGTTGTCGGGCAGAATCTTCACGGCTGCGGCCCCAGTGTGCGCGGAGAAAGGTTGCACGGCGCGGCCTCGGCCGCGCCGTGCAACTCCAGAAACGGAAAACTATTTAACGGCCAAGAGGCCGATGGCGACGGCGCCGGCCGGGTTGGCGGCCACCCAATCCCCGATTGCCTTGGCTACGGCCGTGCGCCGACCGGTGTCGGAAAGCGCCAGCGGCAACTCGTGGATGAAAACGTTGTCGAGCACGGCGGCGGCTTGCTTCGGGTCGCGCAACGCGCGGAGCAAAAATTTGCACTCGGTGAATGCGCCGGGCAGGTCTTCGACGGCGAGGCTTTCAAAAATCTTTGCCGAGTGCGGCATGCCGTGTTGGGTGAGCAGGCTGGAGAGCTCCAGCCATTCGCGCTTGGCGGTGGCCAGGTTGCTTCTCAGGCGGGCCACCATGGCGACGGCCGCGACGGCCACGAATGTGGCCAGGACGATGATCGTAACGTGTTCGGGCATGACGCCGAATAAAGGAATCATTGGTAATCTCTCTCAGGAATGGAAGGGAATGGAATTGGAAACGAATCGAAAATGCGCCGGGGCGCATGCGGTGACGATCGGGCGGTGACGATCAGGCTGCCGAGTCGCTACTCGATTGCATCCGGATCGCGAAGGCGGCCACGCCGGCCAGCAACGTGACGGGCACGATCACGCCGACGGCGAGGCCCCAGGGGAACGCGGGATGGGGCGGTTCGATGGCGGACACCGGCTGCGGCGTCGCCTGGACGGGCCCCGCGACGGTGACATTCACTTCTTGCGGCGGACGACACTTGCCGTTGGGGCAGATGCCGTTGGGACAATTCCACGGCAGGACGCAGCGCTTTTCGGCGCTACCGGCTTCGACGGCGATGCTGCCGGCTTCGACGGCAACCGCGCCGCCGCAACGCGTCAGCACGCCCGCATGCACGGGATTGGGCACGTACGCGACGGCCACAAGGATGGCGATGGCTACCAGACGGCAGCCGGCGAAAAGATTTCGCGAGATCATAACGGACTCCTAGGGTAAGGGATCAACGGACGGTAATTCATCAACGGATGGAAGGATCGTGAACGCGCCGCCATCGCAACGATGCCAGACGCGCAGAAATTCGGCTTTGGGCATCCGGGTCACGACCGGGCGATTCGTGCCCAACAAGACGGCAAACTGGCCGCCGGAGCCAGCTTCATAGCCGCAAAAAACCACGGCGTGATCGTGCGGCGCGTCGGCTTCCCAATAGATCGCGGCGCCCAGCCGATGGGCGGAGCAGTACTCCAAAAAACTCTCATCTCCGACTTCCGTTTCGGCATGTCGCAAATGGAGACGCTCCGCGATCTCCACGACCTCCGGGACGTTGGCGCCGCCGCCGAAGTGGTTCCGCCAATAGTCGGCTTGATCGTCGTATCCCCGCCAGCGCAGCAGGTCGATGACCGCCGCATGCAGACACGAGCCGTGCAGCTGGCGGCCCTCGCGGTGCATGTAATTGGTCGTGGGCCGCGCGACATCAATCGGCAACGCAATCGGCACCGCGGACGGCAATGCGGACGGCAGCGCGGATCTCAAGCAGTCGCTTGCCCGGTTGCTTGCGTCGGTGCTTGCGTCGGTGCTTGCCGGCTCCCCTTCGTCCCCACAGCCGGCGATTGACACCAGCAAGGCGGCTAGAATCAGTGCGCGCACGGCGGCTCCTTCGCGAGGGTGAGCGTGTAGTCAAAAAACAGCGAGCGGGCCAGGTCGCCCGGCTCGGTCAAGGCGTCGGGCAGCATGGGCACGACGTCGACGCCGGCCAGGCGGGCGGCGATGGCCACCGCCTCGGAACAAAACGGCGCGTGCCGATCCGCGCTATCGTCGTCGGTCGCCACCGGGATCAGGCAGCGGATGAGGGGCAGGTGCAGCAGCGCCGCCCAGAGAACGTGCCGCCAGCCGTAGGGCCGGGCGGTGAGTCGCCACATTTCGGCCACCGCGCGGCGGCGATCCCATTGTTGCCAGCGATTGCCGCTGTTGGCCGCGTAGAGATCCCAGCAGCCCGGATCGTCGCGCACCGCGTCGTCGAGATAGCGCCAGCGTCCGCCGGCGAACTGCATCATTTCCAGCACGACCCATCGATCGCCGCGACGCGCGAGCATGCCCGCATGTGCGTAGATCGACCGGCCGCCTCGGGCGATGAGGCGGTCTTGGAAGGCTTCGTCGCGGTACAAAAGCAAATCGCCCTGGGCGGCAAGGCCGTCCAGCGCGGTCGCGGAAATCGAGCAAACGGAACGCATGGTGCGGTGATTGTTGGGATGGTGTTGGGCGGGGAATGAAAGGCGGGGCGCGGGGCCGGCACTTATTGCGGCCTGACCCAAATCGGCGCCCGGCGCCTTTCAGGAGATTTGTTCGGCCGGTTTTTCGGCGTCCGTGCGCCGCGTCGCCTCCGCGTCGAGTTGGCCGATGATGTAGGCCAGTTCGGTGAACAGCATTTTGGCCTCCTCGCTATTTTGCGCAACGAGCTGCATGGCATAGTTGCCGTCGGCGTTGCGCCCGATGAAAAAGAGGGTGGACATGGGAGGCTCGCTGGGGAAGGATTGGGATGGGGCGAACAAAAAAAACGATCGGCAGATCTAGCGGGGCCACGCGCGCTTTGACCTCCGCGCGGCGGCCTCGGTATACGGTGTCTCGGAATACGGTTTCTCGGTATGCGGCAGGTGGCAGCGGACGCGAATCTCCGCCCCGATCGCGGCACTGTAGACCTCTTGGGCACAGCGATAGAGCAGCACGGCGGCGATCAGCCGCCCATCGCAACAGGCCAGCAGGCACGCGGCGGCGATGAGCATCAGCCAGGCGATCGGTTTCAGGAGGCGTGCATTCACGATATTTTTCTTTGCCGAATCAGACTTTGCCGAATCAGACTTTTCAGGATCAGACGACGACCAGTTCCAAGCGGCGAAACGCGCACGTTTTGAAGGCCGTGTTTTTTTCGCGATAGTTGTCCTTGATGGCCACCACGCGGCCGTCGGGCAGGTTGAGGCGCTTGCCCTTGGCTTCGGCCAGGGCGGCGAAGATATGGGCTTCCAGCCGATCGATTTCGCCGTAGTTGGCTTTCATCTCGGCCTGCACCTTTTGCAGCTTCGCGACGGCGGCCGCCGTCTCTTCCGAGGCGACGGTCGGTTTGGAAATTTTGAGGGTCGTTGTCTTGGCCATTTTTTTTGCTCGGAAGGTTCTGAGGGTGCGGAGGGTGAATTCTAAGTTTCCGAAGACCCGGTCGACGTCTGCGGGTGTCAGGAATTGCGACATGCGAATGGGGTAGAGTGCGATGAGCACGCCGACACGGCGCGCCTGCGAGGCAGCCGTGCCGGCGCGTTCTGCGCGGGATGGGATGGAAGATTCCCGCGCGCCGCTCGCGAGCGCGGAGGAAGGACGGGGATTCCTTCAGGGCTGGGTAAGGGTGGTTTGTCGATTGCAATCGCGCCGCGCGTTGGGGAATGAGCATTCGTCGCGATGCGTGCAATCTCTGCAACTGCCAAACTCTAGGTTACGGTTGCAGCGTTCGCAAATGTGCCGCGCGGAATTTTTCCAGGAATGCTCGAATGGCGCGCAGCGGCTGCCGATTTTTTGAGCAGGGATTCACCGAATGGGAAAGCAAATGGGCCAGGGAAGGCGTACTTCCCTGGCCTGTTTTCATGTCGTGAGGGTGCTATGAGTTCGTTCGTTTCTACCGCCGTTTCCGGCCTGCGCAATGCTTTCGTTTCTACGGTCGACGAGTGTCGCCGGCCGTCTCCGTCCTTGCCGCTACCGCCGGCACAATCGGCCGATGGTCGGCCCGCGCTTTTGAAACCGTCGCAGGAGCCTCCACGTTCTCCGGTGGGCGCTCCGATTGCAAACCTGAAGCCCGCGGGTTCCGACCATCGACCGATTGTTCCGGACGCCATTCCCTATCGCAAAGGCGCCGGCGTCCACGTGCCGCCCGGAACGAGCATGGGGCCGATCGTCGCCGGCGAATTCGTAGCTCGCCCCGTGCCCGACAAGCCGGCCACGGCGACCGAAATCGCCGTCAAGGCCCACGTGCGAAACGTGCCGGCCGAGGAGAAGTCGCTGCTGCCGGCCGAGGTGACGCTGGAAGTGCTCATCGCGGAGTTCCGCCGCGTGCAGCGTGCGACGACGCACCGGGTGCTGATCCTGGGGATGCTCTGCCAGGCGTGGATCCGCGAGCAGCTCGAAAAGCGAACGGCCCTCGATCGAGCCACGGCCATCAAGAAAATCCGCGAGCAGCTCGCCGAGGCCAAGCTGGAAAAGAATGAGGCCCGCGTCGACCTCTTCGTCCGATGCCATTGGGTGGCCGTGCTGCTGGGCGGCTGGCGGCCCGACAGCCAGGCGTCGCGTTACGACAGCGGCGACGTCGCCTTTTCCGTCTTGCGGCTCTTCCCGCTGTGCATCGAGCGCCGCGGCAAGACGGACACCTGGCAGATCATCCCCAAATATGCCGAGGCGGCCAAAACCCTTTGGCAACGCGCGGTGAAAGAGCGTCTCTCGGCAGCGGCCGTAAACGCCGAACTCTCAAAGATCTTGCCGGCCCGGACGCTGCCCATCCGCAAGCAGCGGCCGGTGAAGCTCGGTACGTTCTTGAAGATGGCCCCGCGTCTGGCGATCGCCGACGTGCCGGCGCTGATCGCCAGGCTGCAAGAGATTCACGCCAAGAGCCGGCTGCCCGACCGCGCCGCGTGACGGGCCCTTCGCGTGACGGAGCTGACGCGGTAGCCGGCGTGCCGGCCGTGACGTCGCAGCGGCCGACCATGTGACGGATCGAGGTGTAACGGAGCCAGGTGTAACGGAGCCAGGTGTGACTACGCTGCGGCCGAATTTATCCCGCCCGGCGTGAACCGACGTGGCGAAGCTCGCCGTCGATCGACCGGACGGACGCAGGCGTCTGCGACCGGACGGCCGCAGGCGTCTGCGGCGTATACTCGGCTTTTTCAGCCGTGACCGACCACGCCATTTTTGCGGCGGTCCACTTGCGCCGTCGCTCCATGCGTTTGCGACAGGCCGGCCCCGCCTGCGTAGCGGGCGGCTTGATCGGACGGCCGCAGCCGCAGATGCAATCGCCGTGAAGGTCCGGGGGCGAGCGTCGCGACACGGCGATCGCCAGAGCGCGACCGATGCAAAGCGGAACGCCGTTGCCGACGGCCCGGACTTTTGCCTCTCGGCTCCAGCCTGGCAGTGCGACGGGCGCGCCGAATCCCTGCCGGCGGCAGATTTCCGCGTAGGTGTGTGACGACGCAGCGGTTGCCGAAGTCAGAATCGCCGCGTGACGCGGCCGCGTGAATTCCCGAATCGGCCGGATGGTGTGTCCAGCCAGGCTAAGGAACTGGATGTGCCGCCGCCTGAGTTGCGTCCCTCCGCATTCGCAATCGGCGATATCGAGCCGTTGATGGGAGTAGAGCGGGTGCATCACGTCTGGAACCTGCGGCACGTTTTCAATCAGCACCCATTCCGGGCGTGCCTCATCGATGACGCGAAGCAGCTCGCCCAGCATCCGCAGGCCGTGACCCGCCGGCGGCACTCGCCGGGCCTTGGAGAAGTCTTGGCAGGGTGGCCCGGCGATGATCCCCGTGACTCCGCCGGCGGAAATCTTTATCTGGAAATCTTCGATCCTGGAGTTGTAGAGCGGATCGGGTCCGCGGACCACGCAAAAACCTTGCTCCGTGAAGGCGTGTCCCAAGAGGTCGAGGCCGGGAAAGAGGGAGAGGACGAGTTCCATAAAAGTCTTACGCGGCCCCCTCTGCGCTCTCCGCGTCCTCTGCGGTGCCTCCGAGTTGCCGGCACCGTTCGATGAGCTCATTGATCTCATGGAGCTCATTAAGATTTATTATGCTATTGGTATCATTGAAATGATCCGTTAGCAATTGCCGTCTCCGTTTGAATAGCTCATGAAGATTCATTTGGCACTCCGCTCCCCGCTGTCGACGAAGCGGCTGGGCGAAAAATCGCAGAACCGGTTGTAGCCGTCAAGATCGTGGATGAGGCTCTTGCAGCGGCCCCAGTGCTTGCACATACCGCACGTCTTGCCGTCCGGCAGCCGCATGCCATAGTCCGGGTCGCTGTCCGCGGCCCCCTCTCCGTCCACTGCGGTGCCTCCGAGTTGCCGGTACCGTTTGAATAGCTCATGAAAATTCATTTGGCACTCCTCCCCATCGGCTGCCGGCGTTCGGCCGCAAGGCCGCCGCGAAGGGAATCGAGCAGGCTGGCCAGGTCGCGCCTGAATCCGATCATTTGCTCGCCCTGGCCGAGGTGCTGCGAGATCATCATCTCCACGATGCGGCTCAGCCCGCGAAGCTGGAGCGCATAGGGGTTCGCCTTACCGTTCCAGAGGATGGGACTGCTGCCGTCGGGCGTATCGGGAGATCGCAGGATTTTCATCCAGTCGTCGGGCGGGCAAAGGCTGGCCAGGTTCTGATCGCTGCCCATCAGGCGCGAGCGGCTTATCTCCGCGGCCAGCGGCTCGTCCTTCTCCCTTTCCGCCGGCATCTCGCCGACGATGTGCGTGAGCTTCGTCGCACCCGACGCTTGCGATGTGCGTTTCTGTCGCTTGGCGGACTCGCGTTTTAGATCGTCGGGGCTGGTCGTCTCTTCGTGAACCGCCTTACGGATATCGGCGGCGGTGGGGCGGCGGACGCCGTCGGGGTCCGGATCGACTTTCTTGGCCACCCGCCGCATGACCGCGGCCAGATCCTGCGTGTTGGCATCGGCAGGGAACGGCCGGTACTGGCTCTCTCGATCGAGTTCGATTGCCGGCAGCGTTCGTGAAATGGTCTGCAACTGCCAGCGGATCTTGATGGCTTTGATGAGGCCGTAGGCCACCGATCGATCGAGTCGCTTCGATTCCAGCCAGGCGTCGAACGTGCCGTGACGATCGCGGTACAGCCGCCGATCGAAGATCTGAGCCAGGCCCTCCGCCATTTCGACCCAGGCCCGCGCTCCGGTGTCGATCGCCTTCTCGTACTTCTGGAGTTCCATGAACTCTTTCGCGCTGAGCGTGTCGGCCGACACGGCCGTGCTTGGCACGTCGATGACCGCGGGCGGGATGTCGTGGCCGCAGGGAGCGACCAGCTTCGTGCCGGGCTTCTTTTTCACCGCGGAGGACGCGGAGGGACGGGGCGCAACCTGGGTTGCCAGGGCGGTGGACGATTTTCGGCCTTTGCCTTTTGCCTTCGTCCGCTTGTCGAGAAACTGTTCGATTTCCGCGGCTTTCACGTCGCTCCGCTTGGACGACTTTTCAGCCTCGATTTTATTCTTCGCCCGCGCGCCGAAATTCTTCAGAATCGCCTCTTCGATCGCGGCGGGATCGATCTCGTCCATGAGGTTCTTGTCCATGAACGATTGGAAACCGGGGAATAGTTTCCGCCACGGCCCGTCGCCGAGTCCGGCGTCGTAGATCGTGCAGCCGAAAGCACCGATGCGGATTCCCAACATGACGCCGGCAAGTTCCTTTCGCCACTGCCATCCCCCGCTTCGATCGTCGTAGTTGCGCAGCCACCCCGCGACCAGAAATTCCCGTTCCACGCGGGCAAAGCGTTGCCGCCACTCGAACCAACGGATCCACTTTGTGCCGTTGGCCAGGATCACGTACAGGTCGGAATCCCGCGCGGCGACGCCCCGTTTTGTGAGCCACGATTCCGCCTCCTTGGCCCACGGTCCGCTCTTGCGGATCACGAACAGATCGGCCTCGCCCTTCGCGCCGAACTCGGTGCGCTTGGCGGCGGCCTTGGTTTTTGGTTTGCTTTTGGGTCTCGTTGTGGTCGCGGTCACGATAAAAATTCCTCCTTGCGTTTGCACTTCACAGGTTCGCAGTTCACACTTCGCACTTCGCACTTCGCACTTCACAAAGGCACGATCCGCAGCAGGTTGCTGCGGATCGTGCCGAGCGGCAGCGCACGGGCAACGAGCCCGAGGCCGCCTATCGGGTCTCGCTAGGTCGGCGGTGCCTCTTCGGACGCCGCCAGTCGCGCCGCTTTCAAAGACGCGATTGCCAATTCGACCATCGTCGGCTCGCCCGGTTTCCAACCCGTTTTCCACCCCGTTTGCTGGGACTCGGGACTGGGGCTCGGGGTTCGGGGCGGCAGTCGTTCCGGCGGCGGCGGCAGGAAGCGCACGATCGTTTGTTCGATGGGCCACATCAGCGCGCCAAACCACGACTTGCGTCCCTGCGGCGGCTCGTCTTCGATGAAGTGACACTTCCAGACGTTCTCGCGCACGACGCCGGCCAGGTAGGGGACGAATTCGCGGATGTCGCCCTTCTTCCGCCGTCGAATGACCTGATCGATCGACATCGACAACCACTCCTCGTTGAAAACGTACAAGGCCAGTACCGACCATGCGCGGATCGGTATCCACGCCTCGCGGGCGGGCGAACCGCGACTGGGCCAGATGCGGGCCGTCTCCCTTTCGGCCAGAGACTGGACCGCCGGCCAGTCGATCCCCCGACCTGACCTGATACTGACGTCGTCGTCAGTATCAGTATCAGTACAGGTCTGACGCACGCACGCGCACGTGCGCGGTATATATGAAACGCGCGGCGTGACTCCCTCTGCAGGGAGGGGTAGGGAGGGTGACTGGTCACCCTGTGAGGGTGACTGGTCACCGGGGGAGGGTGACTGGTCACCCTGTGAGGGTGACTGGTCACCGGGGAGGGTGACAGCCGTGTCACTGACTAACGGGGGGTGAGTCTGGCAAGGCGTACACTGCCTGTCACCCTCCCCAGAAAACTCCGCCGCCGGTACGGTACCCGGTGACGGTTCGCCTGCCGCAGACGCCGGTACGGTACCCGGCGGCTGCCAAGAAACGGCAAGAGGACCGTCGCAACAAGTCAATTCGCGACGGTCCTCTCGGTTTTCCCACGTGGTCGAAACCGCCGGTACGGTACCCGGCGATTGAACGCCCGCCAATTTGAGGACGGTACCCCAATTCAGCGAGGCCCACGGTGGCAGGCTAGTTCCATTATCATCGCGCCGCTCGAAAAATGCAAGCACGCCCAATTTTTTCCAATGGGCATTCGCCCGCTGGACGGTACGTTCGGAGACGTCGATCCAGACGCTCGCCGCGATCTTCTTGGCCTCGGCGACCACCGGCCGCTTGTCGGCGTAGTGATCCAGGTACCAGCGCAGCACGAGGGCGAACTTGCTTCGCGCCTGCGTCCGCCCGGCAGCCCGCTCGATGATGAGCAGCTTGCCGTTGTAGGCGTCCTCCGCGTCCTGGAATATTGGGCCGAGCGGCCGGTCGTTTGGTTCTTCCATGATTCGCTCCGTCGTGTCCTTTCGCTGCGTTGAATCGCGCTAAATTCCTGGCAAGGTGACCTTCATCGCCCGCAACAAGTCGGTCTGAAACTCCCGCTCGACTTCGATCGGCTCGTCGGGCTGTGCTGCCGTGACGATCCACAACCGCCGTTCGTCGCCGCGGGTGTTAGTGATGAGCACGATTTGTGCAAGCTGCGGATTGACCCAGGTGTCCGCTTCCACCTTCATGAGTTGACCCAAGTTGACTATCCTTCCCTTCAAAAAAGATTCCGTTGTCCCGGCAGAGGTGCCGGGCGTGGTCCATTGAAAAACAACTGTTGCCCCGCGCACCACGCTTCCCAGTCCAATCGCTGGCGAGCCTGGTGGTCGTGCGGCTGAAGTCCGTAAAATCTGTACTCGGCCATTATCAAGGGACGGCCGCCGCCATGCTTGCCGCGGGTGCAGACGATGCCGTGTCCCGGCTCGCCCACGCGGCGGTAGACGACGATCCGCTCCCGCGCGGTCGGCGCGTCGTCGGGCAGATCGAGGGCGTCGATCTCCTGGCGGTCGATTACCACGCGCAAAAACAACGGCGCATGGCGGAGATCGAGATACGTCCCGTGGGCCGGCCCGCCGATAAATTTTGTCACGATGGCATCCCTTTCTTCGCCCGGGGCTTGTGGGCAAGAATGTCGCGAAGGCGTTGCCCGATCATGTATTCCCGCGTCAGCCGTTCGATGCAGCCCGACGTGGGCCGGATGCCGCGTGCTCTGCCGTCGTTAAGGATCTGCTCACAACGGGTCTGGTTGCACAGGAGGCCGCCGGTAATCAGGCCGTGGGCTCGCGCCGATTCGAGGTGCGATCCCCACTCGGCGATGTCCACGGCATCTTGCCATTGCTTGGGCGTTTTTGGGGTCATCGCAGATCCTCCAGGAGCAATGCTTGCGTTTTGAGGCCCAGGGCCTTCCTGAAATTCTCCGGCGTGGCTGCGAGCGCCGAAGGAACATCGAACGCGTCGCGTTTCGGCACGTCGCGGTCCGGCTTGGTCTCGTCGAGATGGACGCATTCCGCCGGGACGCGGTGGAATGCGATCTCGCTCGAATGATCGTCCGCCCGCCAATAGGTGGAGCCATCGTTCGACGCATACTCCCTGTCGACGATTTGGCACTCGGAGAGGGCATTGAGCAGCTTCCTCAACGCGACTTCGCTCGGCACGGCCACGCGGACGTAGCCGATGTCGAGGATGATGACCTTCGTCGATCCGTTCGTTTTTTTATTCATCCTTCCTCCGTTTTATGGAATCAGCCTCCAAAAGATCAAAATGAACATGACGACGGCCACGGCGATCGGCAGGATCCAACGCCAGTGGTCCTTCACACCGCTGGCTCCGCCGACCGCCTTGCGCCCCCGCTTGGTTTGCGCGCGTTTCGTTTGCGCGCGTTTCGTTTCCGCGCGTTTCGTTTCCGCTCGTTTGGTTTCCGCTCGCTGCCGTGCCATCGTCCCTCCTATTCCGCTCCTATTCCGCAGCCAACCGCTCCTGCTCTTCGAGCCAGCGATCGTACCGCGCGTAAAGTTCCCGCGGCGGCGTCAACGCGGTTGTCGCCGCTGCCTCCTCTCCCGGTCCCCAGTTCTCGGCGTCCGCCGGTTTGTGGAGGTAGACCGGCGGAGGCCAGTCGAATCCTTCCAGGGCGGGAAGCGCGAACGGTTCCATCACCGCCGGCACCCGCTCCATCACCGCTAAATAATGTTTGAAGATCACGTTCCCGCCGTGGCCGGCGAGGAGCATTTCCACTTCCGGGTCTTTGGCTTTGACCCACGTCGCAAACCGCTTGCGCAAATCCTGCTGCGGCTTGTCGCCGTCGTCGATGCCGCACTGCCGGACGTCGTGGTGCCATTTGTTGGTGCTCCACGGCCAGCCGGCGATGCGGGTGTGCCGAATGGCGACCCACGACCAGGCGGTCTGCCCGCGTAGGGCCTGCACGATCGCCAGGGCCTGGCTGTTGAGGTAAGTAATTCGCATGCCGGTCTTGCCGAGCACGAGTGCCCAGTGGCCTTGCACGTCGTCGAGCGAGGCGGTCAGGGCCTCGGCCAAACGCGTGCCCCACAGTAGGATCAGGGCCTGGGTCAAGACGATCTGCCGCCGCTGGGCGGCCGTGACCGTCGTCGCGGCGAGGATCGCCTTCCAGCGCACGGTGATCTCGTCGATCTTGGGGACGATCGGCGGCAGGCGGTTGTATTTTCTCCGTTTGCGGCGTTCGAGTTCCACCGGGATGCCCAGCCAGCGCAGGAGGCGGCAACCCTGCCTGCGGTACTTGGCCACCGTCTCGGCCCCGCGAAACTTTTCCGTCGCGTTTTTCGGCGGCGGCCAGGCAAAGAAATTTTTTAGGGCTTGCGGGTTGAAGTGCTTCGGGTAGGCTCCCCGCTTGCGGCGGTATTCGGGCGTCGTCCGCAACCAGTCCATCCAGGCGGGAGCCAGGTCCGGCCCCAACTGGCCCCAGGGCGGATCGGCTTGCAAGAACTCGAACAGCGACCAGGCCGCTCCCCGATATTCGGCCAGCGTCAATTCCGCGGCCCCCTCTTGCTCTTGCCGCAAGAGAAAACAGCGGACGCCTTCGCTCAGCGGCACCGTTGCCGGCGGCGGCTGCATCAGGCGCGAGCTGGGCGACAAGCTGGGCGACGTGGGCGACAAGCTGGTCCCCAAGGTGGCGGCCGCGCGGCCGTTGGTGGGTATTGGTTTGGGTAACGTAAAACCGATCGACGTCCGTGCCGTTCCCGTTTCCTCTTGGAGACTCATGCTGCACCTCGAGTAAAGGTTTGGGAAAACGACTGCGGGCCGCGCAACGCGCCCCTGGACTCCAATCTACGTTAGGCATTTTCGCCCCGCTTTCGCGGCCGCTTTCTGGGCCGGTTTTCGGGGCCGGAACACAGGACGTGTAGTCCTGTGGTTGCAAAGTGGGAACTTTGGGCCGGCCCGGCAGGCCCGCACGCGGTCGTGGGTGGGTGGGTAAATCCATCGCGTTCCATCTCCATTTCTACTTCCATTCCAATTACCATTTCCATTTCCAAACACTGCACCCCGACGGTGCGCTCGGCCCGTCCGGCACTGTCCGGCCCTGTCCGGCCCGTCAGGCACTGTCAGGCCCGTCGGATCGCATCGTACCTTTTCAATTGGCCGCTGGCGGCGGAAGATCCGCCAACGGCCCACTACCGAGTTCGACTCATCTACCTGCTGCTTGCATCGATCCTCCTTTCTGCTGCGGGTGAACGCGAAGACAAAAACACGCCGAGGCGCGCGGCCGGGGATCGAACAGGTTGCCGCGGCATCAGGAGGCAAGCCGCGTCGACTCTCAACCGCGCCGGCCGCGCGCCTCGGCGTGTTTTTGTTTTGTTTTGCAAAAGCCCCGCTGGGGCTTTTTTGTTTTCGCGCGACAGACGGCCCATTTCGACCGCCCGATGATCCATCGGGAACCGCCGCAACCCCTGGGGTTTTGCGGCGGTTTTTTTGCGCGCCCCGGCACAAAACCCCATCGGGGTTTTTTTGTTTTCGCAACGCGAAACGAGGGCCTTTTCGGCATGCTCCCCCTGCCCCGCCAGCCGTCGCTACACTTTGCCCAGATTGCATATTGAACGCACCCCCCTCAACTGAGGGGAAGTCATAACCGGCCCGGCAAGCGTGGCAAGGCAGGCAAGATAATAGGGCAGGGGGGAGAAAGCGGGGGCGTGGTGCATGGGTCGTGCCCCCCACGAGGACTCTCAGCGAGGACTCTCCGCCGCGTGGCGATTTCCCGCCGATTCCCGACCCATGCACCGCGGCCCCGACCCCTGTAATCTCGTTCACTTTTGCGTCTCCTCCCAGGCTTTGGCCGCTTGCTTGGCCCGCGCGACGGGTGTTTCCACGTTCGAGATATTCCGCCAGCGGGCACGGAGGTCGTTTGCAAAACCTTCCGCCCGGCGGAAGTGATTGGCGGCGCCTTCCACGAGTGCCGCGGCGGCGCGAAGTTCGGAAGCCATTTCCGGCACCAGCTCGCCGTCGAGTTCGCCGTACAGACGGCGGATTTTTAGCAGCAGCCTATCCGCCAATTTCCGCTGTGCCGTCAGCCGTTCAAATGCTCCGTTCACGATTTGGCCCTCACCACCGGCCAGCGGAGCTCGTTGCTTTGCCGAATAAGGTGGACGAGCTCAATGCCGTGAAAATCGAAGTAGGCCAGCATGACGCGGCTCGTGCCGTGTTGCTCGACGCGGACCGGCAACCAATGTCCATCCGGGCAGAGCAACTCCACTTCATCGTCCGTTTGGATGGCCCGGCCGTCGAGTTGCCAGCGGTCGCCGATCCATTGCAGGCCGTTTTGCGTTTCCGTTTTTGAACTGCCGCTCATGGTGTCACCGCCTCCTTTGCCTCTGCGCTCTCCGCGGCCTCTGCGGTGATGTTCTTTCCGAGTGCGACATACCAATAAATCTCTTAGTAAAATAGCCTTGCTTTCATTATTCACTTCTAGAGAAATAATGGGAGATGTACTTACCTCAGTATTAAATCCCATATAATCTAAATGATCGTGCAAGTAGGCTGTGTTTTATGTAACAATTCTCTGCGCCACTCATCTTTTTTTATAATGTCTAATGTTTTAATAAACCTTACT
>JANXOJ010000488.1 GCA_025353625.1 Planctomycetota bacterium
TCGAAGCGCGTCGGCGGTGCTTCGTATCAGGTGCCGATGCAAGTCAATCGCACGCGGCAGCAGTCGCTTGCCATCCGCTGGATTTTGGGCTCCTGCCGCGAGAAGAAGGGGCGTCCCATGCACGAGAAGCTGGCCGCCGAGTTGATCCAGGCGTACAACCGCGAAGGCGCGGCGTATACCAAACGTGAAAACGTCCACCGCATGGCCGACGCCAATAAGGCGTTCGCTCACTTCGCTTGGTAATAGAGCATATCTTGAGCAACAACGACATTCTTCGCATCGCCGTGGTTGGCGGCGACGGGACCGGACCCGAAGTCACCGCCGAAGCCATCAAAGTCTTTAAGGCCGTTGCGGCCCAAGAAGGCATCCGCTACGAGCTTAAAGACTTCGATCTCGGTGGCGAACGCTACTTGCGAACCGGCGAAATCCTGCCCGAAGATGTTGCCAAAGAACTGGCAACGTTCAAAGCCATCCTGTTGGGCGCGGTTGGCCATCCCGATGTGGCTCCCGGCGTTCTCGAAAAAGGGCTGCTGCTGGCCCTGCGATTCCGCTTCGATCAATACATCAACCTCCGTCCGGTAAAACTCTACCCCGGCGTCGAAACTCCGCTGACCGGCAAAGGGCCCAAGGATATCGATTTTGTCGTCGTCCGCGAGAACACCGAAGATATGTACGCCGGGGTCGGCGGTTGGCTCAAGAAGGGGACGCCCGACGAAGTGGCCACGCAGACGGCCATCTACACCCGCAAGGGCTGTGAACGCTGCATCCGCTGGGCCTTTGAATTCACCCGCAAACGGAACCAAAAGAAGCAACTCACGCTCGTCGCCAAGACGAACGTCCTGACCTACGGGCACGACCTCTGGTGGCGGACCTTCCTCGACGTGGCCAAGGAATACCCGGACATCAAGACCGACTACAACCACGTCGATGCCTGCTGCATGTGGATGATTAAGAACCCCGAGTTCTACGACGTGATTGTGACCACGAACATGTTCGGTGACATTATCACCGACTTAGCCGCCATCTTGCAAGGCGGAATGGGCGTCGCCGCCGGCGGCAACATCAACCCCGATCCTGGCGGGCTAAGCATGTTCGAGCCGATGGGCGGCAGTGCACCGAAGTACACCGGCAAGAACGTCATCAACCCGATCGCCGCCATCGGTGCCGCCGGAATGTTGCTGGAGCACAGCGGCTACCCCAAAGCGGGCGAGCGCGTGATGAAGGCCATCCAAGTCGTCACCGGCACCAAGATGAAGGGCCAATCCGCCGGCAAAATGGGCTACGGCACGACCGAGATCGGGGATTTGGTTTGCGAGGCTCTGTAAACTCGCTTCGTCCTCATTTCTTTCCCAATTGAACCAACGGCTTCTCCGAACAGCAGTCGCCTCCATGCGGGTGTTCGTGCGTTGAGCGTGCTGCTTCGACCGGCGTGGTCTTGCGACCCAACGGCAAGCGCGCGGCGAAGAGGACACCGATCAAGATTGTGGCCCAAAGATTGGACCAGAAGCCGGCTTCCTCCGCGTGGGTGGCGCATCCGGTCGTACATGCGGCGGCCGCAGCGGGAAGAAAGCGTTCCAGCCAATGCGGCAGCAGGTCGAGCGTCAGCCCGCAAAGGATCGCACTCAATGCCACCGTCACCAAATAGATTACGGTCGTGCGGCGGCCCATGACTTTCCAGACGGTGGTCACGGCAGCCGGATTGGTCGATGCGCCGACGATCAAGAATGCCAACGCGGCCCCCGGTGACGCCCCAAGGTGGATCAACCCGGCGGCAATCGGCACCGACGCCGTCGCGCAAACATAAAGCGGTATGCCGGCCGCCATCAGAATCAGTATCGAGACCAGCCCGCCGCCGAGGTTCTTCTGCAAACTATCTGCCGGTAGCGTCGCCGCGATAGCACCGGCAATCGCCACTCCGACGAGCAGGGGGATCGCCAAATCGCGGGGCATGGTTACAAATCCGTACTGCAACGCTCGCAGCCAAGCTGGGGCGGATTTATCGCCGGAGCAGCAAGGATCGGCACATGCTGGCGGCGTATCGGCCTCGGCGGACTTGGCCCGCCCAAAGAGCAACACCAGTCCGCCGCCCAGCAATCCGCTGACAATCGCCGCGATGGGGCGAAAGATGGCGAAGACTGGCCCTAAAAGTGCGTACGTGATCGCGATGCTATCGACGCCGGTCTGCGGCGTGGAGAGTAGAAAGGACGTGGCCGCCGCCCGGCTTGCTCCATGCTTTCGCATCGAGGCGACGACGGGGATGACGCTGCAGGAGCAAAGCGGCAGCGGAATGCCCAAGAGCGTTGCCTGCACCACGGGGCCGAAGCCTTTGCCGCCCAGATGCCGCTCGGTCCACGCGGGTGAAAGCCAGATCGACATCAGCCCAGCCAGGGCGAATCCGAACAAAAGGTACGGGGCCATCTCGACGATGACCCCCCAAGACTGAGAAACGAAGTTGGAGAGGAAAAAAATCATGGACGGAAAAAACCCAACGACCAAATCCCAACGACTAATTCTCGCGTCGATCGTTCGTCATTGGTACTTGGTCGTTGGTCGTACGTTTACGTTGCGTGCTTGGCCAGATACTCGGCGACACCCTTGCTGTTGGGCTTCATGGCGTCGTCGCCCTCGCGCCAATTGGCCGGGCAGACATCGCCGTGCGTCTCGTGGAACTGCAAGGCGTCGATGAGTCGCAATGCTTCATCGACGCTGCGTCCCAACGGCAGATCATTCACCAACGCATGGCGCACGACGCCTTGCTTGTCGATGAGGAACAGACCCCGAAGGGCGATTCCCGCCTCGAGCAGCACGCCGTACTTCTCGGATATCTTCTTATCCAAGTCGGCGACCAGCGGATACTGAATCGCACCGATGCCGCCTTGGTTTCGCGGTGTGTTTTTCCACGCCAAGTGCGTGAACTTCGAGTCGACCGATACACCGATTACCTCCGTATGCTTCGCCTTGAACTTGGGGATGGCTTTGTCGAAGGCGACGATCTCGGACGGGCAGACGAACGTGAAGTCCAACGGATAGAAGAACAACAATACGTACTTGCCCTTCAGCGACGAAAGGCTGAAATCGTCCTTGAACGAATTATCGGGCATAACGGCCGCAGCCGTGAAATCGGGGGCGGGCTTGGTAACCAAACTACTCATCAAAACTCCTCGTTAAGGGAAAGAAAAAGGATTCAGGGTTTAGGATTCAGGTTAGGAACGGGGACGAGCGATTTCGTGTTCTGCTCTCGGCAGCAAGGGCAAACGCCAATGAATTCCAAACGATGGCCATGCAGTTCGTAGCCGCACAAATCAATGCTTTGCGGAGGAGCTAGCTTCATCGAGTCGCCCGGCAAGTCGTCGACGCGGCCACAACGGATGCAACGCAAATGATCGTGTTCGGTCGTATTGGCATCGAAGCGAGCCTCCCCGGATGAATACTCGTGCTTTTCAATCCGACCCAGCCGGGCAAGCAGGTCCAAGTTGCGGTAGACGGTCCCGAGGCTGACGTTTGGCAACCGATTGCGTACCAATGCGTGTAACTCCACCGCCGTGGGATGCGAGGCGACGTTCTGCAACTCCTCCAAAATAACCTGTCGCTGCCGCGAATGGCGTTGGCCGAGTGCCTTCCCTCCATGCGAGGGGCATCCCACATCGCTTGGGGTTTTCATTTTGCTACTGCCTAAACTCATACTGAGAATTGTTACTATTTAACTTTCGCTGTCAAGGGGCCGATCGTGGAATTATGGAATTGCGGTACAAAGGCATCGTAGCCCGCTGCGTGCCTAAGGCTAGATTCTTACTTGTCGGCTGCGGCGTCAAGCTTTGCAGTATTGACGTACATATACTCGCCGCCGCTTTGGTGGGCCAGCTTACCCATAAAGCCTTCGCCGCCTTTTTGTGGTCCCGAGCCGAACTGGATCGTGTGGATCACAATGCCGGGGCCAACGCGGTCGATTCGTTCCAACTGCCGGGCGGTCAGTTTGGGATCGTCGCCATCGGTCAGAAGGAAGATGACGTCGGGCCGCATGCGGATGGCCATCGACAGGGCCGCTTCATGGTCCGTCCCGCCATCGGCAGCAATCGTGGCAAGAAACTTTTTGACTTCGGCCCGATTGGCGTCGGTGCCGAAGGCCAATTGCCCGCCGGGGCCGGCCGGGTTGAATGCTTTGGGCCGCTCGTTGTAGACCACGATTTGGAACTGATGGACATCGTCGATTTTTTCGATGCTTTCCAGAATCTCCGCCTTGGCCGCGTCCATCAGCTTGCCCGCCGTGCTGCCGCTACGGTCGAGTACGTAGACGAACTTCGATCCTTCGGCCTTGACTCCAAAGAGCGAGACCTGGGCCTTCTCGCCCGGCGAAGTCAGCGGCGTGGCGGCGCGCGAGAACGCCGCGACTACAAAAAATATGCCGGCCAAGCAGGCGAGCTTATGGACCATACAACGAGTAAACATGGTCGGACTCCCAAGACGTCTAACGTTCATCGACTCCAAGAGTCAATTCCTTCCGTTTGCGTCTCGGCGGCTTTGCGTGCAATCCTCGTTCGTCACTACGTGCATGGACTCACGCAAAGGGGAGACGAATTGAATTTTAGGGCCTCGACGGTTAGGCGTCAATGTTTTAGAACTACGGCCCTACGCAAACGGTGGGGTATCGTCTATAATGCCTGCCGTGACGGTAAGGTGGCGTCAAACGTTCGGATGCCCTCAGAGTCCGACGTGCAGAGCCACCACAAGACGCTATTCCTGGAGTCCATCTTTTGCGGATCGTCAAATATCCTCATCCCACCTTGCGACACATTTCCCGGCCGCTTCGCCGGGTCGATGCCGAATTGCGCAAGTTCGTTGCCGAGATGTTTGAACTGATGTACGAGCATCGCGGCATCGGGCTGGCGGCGAATCAGGTCGATTTGCCCTACCGGCTCTTCGTCCTCAACATCACCGGCGACCCGGCCGCCAAAGACGAGGAGCACGTCTTCATCAACCCGACGATCCAGAAGTGGGCCGGCAATGCCGAAGCCGACGAAGGCTGTTTAAGCTTTCCGGAACTCTACGCACCGGTGCGACGTGCCGAGAAGATCGTGGCCGTAGCCTACAGTCTGACGGGCGAAGAAAAGCAGTACGAAGTCGACGAGCTATTTGCCCGCGCCATCCAGCACGAGACCGACCACCTCGAAGGCCGGCTGTTTGTCGACCGCGTAAGCCCAACCCACCTGCTGAATCTCAAGGAAGACTTGTCCGATTTGGAGGCCGAGTTTCTGAGCGATCAAGAACGCGGTGTGATTCCCAACGATGCAGCGATTGCCGCGCGACTGGCCGAGTTGGAACGAGCGAGAACGTAAGGGGGAGAACGCAAATTGCAAATTGAAAATTGCAAATTGAAAGGTGCAGGCGAGGCAACCGGCACCTCCATGCCCTCCGCCCTTCCCCTTATCATGATGGGCACCGGCCCGTTTGCCGTGCCGACATTTAAGCAATTGTACGCGGCGGGGCACAATGTCGCTCTGCTGGTGACGCGGCCGTTGCGCGTCCATCGCGGCAAGGAGATCGATCCGCCAAGCCCGCTGCGTGCCATTGCCGCCGAACGCGGCACGCCGATCTTCGACCCCGAGGATATCAACGCGCCTGCGGCGCGGCAGCGATTGACGGATGTTGGCGCGGAACTGCTCGTCGTTTGCGACTACGGACAGATACTCAAGCCGGAAACGCTTGCCGCCGCGCGGCGGGGCGGCATCAATCTGCACGGCTCGCTGCTGCCCAAATATCGAGGTGCGGCACCGATCAATTGGGCACTTTACAACGGCGACTCGGAGACGGGCGTCACCGTGATTCACATCACGCCCAAAGTCGATGCCGGCCCCTGCATTGCACGCACGGCAACCCCCATCCAGCCCGACGAGACGGCGATTGAGTTGGAAGTCCGCCTAGCCGAGTCGGGCGGGCTTTTGATGCGCGAAACGTTGGATCGACTGATCGCCGGCCAGATTGAAGCCCTGCCGCAGGACCAGATACTAGCCTCGAAGGCACCTCGACTCAAAAAGACCGATGGCGCAATCGACTGGACCCGTCCGGCCCTTGCCATCAAGAATCAAATCCGAGCCTTCGAGCCGTGGCCCAAGACCTATACCTTCTGGTACGGCGAATGCGGTACGCCCGTCCGCATAATCCTGGGGCCGATCGATGTCATCGACCGTCCCGAACCGTTCGCCGATCCGGCAAGCGGGAGAGGGGCCGGAGGTGAGGGCATCCTACAAACCCCCTCGTCCGCAACGCTTCACTTTTCCAAGAGCTTACCGGGCACAATCCTCGAAGCGTCCGGCAACCGGTTAATAATCGCGGCCGGTCAAGGAGCCGTCGCCCCGCGCACGCTTCAATTCGCCGGCAAGCGGCCCATGTCGATCGCCGAAGTCCTTCGCGGACATAAGATTCAGCCAGGGGAGCGGTTCGGGCCGGAGGTCTAGGCGAGATCGTCCGTAGCGACAACCAACTCGCCCTATTGCCGGGAGCCGTGTCTATTGACGGGAACCGGGCCTATTGCCGGGAACTGGGCCTATTTACTTCCCGGTAGCCATCAACTAATATCTACAATATCTTCGTCGCTTCGGACCTTGGGTCTCCCATCAACACGGCGTCGATGCCTGGGCGGCGTTCTGCGAACCATTCCAACATCAGCAAATCCCCAAAACCTCAAGAGTCAACATGAACGAGCGTCTCAATAAAATCTTATTCTGGGGCTGCTTTATCGCCCTCATCACCACGGCTTACGCCTTCATCAGCCGCATCTATTTGTGCGGCGGCCATTTTCGCGCCGACTTCAGCTTGGACAAAGTGGCGGTGGGCGAACTGATTGGAGCGGGTATCTGGCCGTTCGGCGTCAGCATCATCCTCTTTAGCCTCATCATCGACCGCATCGGCTACAAGACGGCGATGTTTTTCTCCTTCGCTTGTTACATCGCCTACTTCGCATTGGCTCTTGCCGCCTACAGCTCGATTCAAGGTTTATCCGGCGCGACATTGATTGCCGGTCAGAAGAAAGGCTACAGCCTGCTTTATATCGGGAGCATCATCCTGGGATTGGGCAACGGCACCGTGGAAGCCTACATCAATCCGGTCGTCGCCACGCTCTTCAGCAAGAATAAAACCAAGTGGCTAAACATGCTTCATGCGGGCTGGCCCGGCGGGTTGGTGATTGGCGGTTTGTGCATGATTGCCTTGGATGACCCGACGAAGGCCACCATTGACTGGCGCCTCATGCTGGGTATTATCCTCGTCCCCGCGTTAATCTCTTTCGTCATGTTGGTCGGCTTGACATTTCCCAAGAGCGAGCGGGAACAGGCCGGCGTTGGTTACGTTGACATGCTCGGGGAACTGGGCATGTTCGGTGCGCTCGTCGGTTTCGGGCTCGTGTTTGCCCAATTGTGCCAAACCTTTGGCCAGTCCACGATAGTTAGCTGGGCACTAACGGCGGCGGTGGTGATAGCGTTCGGGGTGATTACGAAATCCTTTGGCCGAATGCTACTAGCTTGCCTCATTCTTATCATGATGCCGCTGGCGACGACGGAAATCGGCACCGATGGTTGGATCACCTCGCTGATGGAAGAACCGATGAAGGCTGCCGGCGGAAACCCCGCTTGGGTGCTGATCTACACGTCGGCCATTATGATGATCTTGCGTTTCTGTGCCGGACCGATCGTGCATCGGCTTTCGCCCTTGGGATTGCTTGCCTCTTGCGCTACGCTGGCCATTCTGGGATTGACCGCGCTTTCGCACATGGCAGGTGCCGGTCTGCTGGCGATCTTTGCCGCAGCGACACTGTACGCCGTGGGCAAAACATTTTTCTGGCCGACCATGTTGGGGATCACCAGCGAACAATGCCCCAAGGGCGGTGCATTGACGCTCAATGCCATGGGCGGCATCGGGATGCTTGCCGTCGGCATTCTCGGTTTCCCTTTTATCGGCTTCCTACAGGAATCGACCGCGACCAAGTCCCTCGACGCTGCAAATCCAAAACTCGCTCAAACCGTGACGGTCGAGAAGGACTATCTCCTCGGTGCTTACAAGGCCATCGATCCCGACAAGGCGGCCGCAGTGACTGCCAAGGATGAATTGGACGCACTGCAAGCAGCCAATACGGTCGGTCAGTTCTCCGCCCTCGGCAAGATGGCGATTTTCCCCGGCATCATGCTATGCGGTTATCTGGCATTGATCGCCTACTTCCGTT
>JANXOJ010000520.1 GCA_025353625.1 Planctomycetota bacterium
CTGCGACCACTGGCCAATCAGCCATTCTAATTCCTTCAGATAGTCGGTCGGGCCGGCGTGCAGGATCGACTCGCGACCACTTTCAATCAGCCAGCCACCGGTCTGTCGCACCAAGACGAGGCTGAAGCGGGGTTGACCACCGCCCATCGCCGGCTTGGGCTTCACCTCGGCAATGCCTTCGACTAAGGCAAGGTTTTCATTGACGACTCTCGACGATAGGACGCGAAAAAGCAGCTTGCCATCCTTGCGGGCGGCAAGCGATTTCTCGAAAGCCTTTGCGATGTTGTCGCGGCCCGTGATTCGATCGCCGGCCGGGCCGATGAGGTCGCCGCCAGACGTCCAACAGGCAGCCAATCGTGCGGCATCGCCCTGGCTGAAACTATCTTCGAGGCTGGTCAGCAGGTTGCGAATTTCGCGATTGGGAAGCCGGTCGTCGGCTGCCTGGGCCTCAGCGCGAGCCGCTACCAGGGAGATTAGAACAAGCGTCGAGAAGAGAACACTTGACGTACATTGCATGTATAGATTCCAAGATCGGCTAAACAGTCGGTTGTGATTTATTGCGGACGAGCCGGCAGGGCAATCGCCGTGGCACTCTGGCGGGCTTCTGCGTGCATCTTTGCAAGGAACGCTTTTGCCTGGTTGTATTCGTTAGTGGGAAGCCCGCTATCGCTAAGTTTCCACTCCAGCACGGCTTGCATCTCCTCGACGGTCTCGACGATCGTACCGAAATTGCTTGCAGTGGGTGTACTCAATTTGGGAGGTGAACGCCGATAGGGTGCTTCGACTTGCGTTCGCTCCGATGCAAAGGCCCCGTCCTGGAGGACGGTCGGCCAACGAATGACATCCAAAGCAACGCGGGGTGGCTCGCCGGCCGGAACAAAGTTGCCGGTGCCCAACGCGGGGCCATAGCCGGCGGCACCGGGCGACGGGGAACGGTACTCGGCGGCACGCCGTTCGGCAGCCTGCTGTTGCTGGTTTTGAAACCACCAATCTTGCGTCGATTGCCGTTGCGTCAGGATCGCGTTCGATCGAGAATCGGCCTGATTGGAAAGGGTATTGCGAATACCGCTTTGCACAACGGCGTTCTGGGCCATAGCGGCCTGTTGACCCGCTTGACGGTTCTGCGCGGCAAGCTGCGAACCAACGATGTACTGGCTATTGCTCTCCGCAGCACCCCAGCCGCCGTAACCCCTATATCCACCGTAGCCACCACCCGGATAAAACTGGCCAAAAGCAGGGGTATAGCCTTGCACGAGGTAAACGACCACGAAGCCAACAAACCATCCTGAACGTCGCATGACCGGACTCCGACGGATTATTAGTATAGAAACGTACAGAAATTAGTTTTTGCTTACTTGGTTCGGTAATACCCAGCCGGTGACCGCCTTGCCGTCCACCATTGCCTGAACGCCAAGCCACGATCCGCGAACCTCAATAATTTTCAGTTTCGAACCTTTGGGCAGTTCGACACCCTGGGCACCGCGAAGGCCAACTTCAAGCTTGTCTTCCGCAGTTACGACATTATCGCCAACGACGAACGTCTGCGGCTTTTCAGTCGCCACTTTCGGTGGTTCGACCGCCGGCTTTGGCATTTCCGCCGCAGGCTTAACAAGGTCCGCTGATGGCACCGGTGTTTCTGTCGTCTTAGATGCCGCTTGACGCACCGCAGCCAATGCCTTGGTGGCAACTTCGCGAACCGACGCATCTTCGTCGACTGCGGTCTTTTCTAGGGCTGGCACTGCGTCCTTAGCCAAGGGGCCAAAGCTGCCCAGTGCCCCGGCTGCCAATTGCTTGCTTTGCGGAGCGGACAGCGACAACGCCTTGACCAACACAGGCACGGCATTGCCTGCGATGCCCGCCGATGCCGGCGAAATCTGCGCCAGCGACCAAGCACTCATCAAGGCGAGATCTGCGTCTGAGCCTTGAAGTTGCTTGACCAATACCGATTCCGCCGTGGCCGCAGCCGGACCAATCTTGCCCAGGCAGCAAGCAATTTCAATCGCATTTGAATCGTTATCTTTGCCGCTTTCTAGGGCTTTGATGAGTTCGGGCACTGCGTCCTTGGCAGCGGGGCCTATAGCAGCCAAGGCAAAGGCGGCCTCCTGGGCGACGTGGCTATCCTTATCGTTGACCAGCGCGGCCAATGCATTCGTGGCTGGGGCAGCCGCAGGGCCAATGCGTCCGAGAATGGAAGCAATGTTCGCACGCATCTTTTTATGCTTCAGCCCATCGATCAGCCGAGGGACCGCCGGCGCGCCTAGGCTTGCTAGCGCATCCAAGGCGTGGTGGACCGTTTCCGCGTCTGCATCTTGTAATGCCTTCTCCCATATCGGAGCCGTGACTTCCGGAGCGGGGGGTAAAGCAGCCAAGGCTCGCGCGGCTGCCACGCGCACAAACGGGTCTTTCTCTTTCAGCCGGGCAATCAGTTGCTCGGTCGCCTCGCGACGAAGTTCTTTATCGTCCGGGTGTACGCGAGCTAGTGCCCAAAGGCTCACCGTTGCCAAGAGCATGTCCTTGTCTTTCGCGTTGGCTTTGCAAGCCGCTTCGGCATCGGCTGGAATCTTGCCCAGTTGCCCCAAAACAAACGTTGCCGCCGTTCGAGCATGGTCATCCTTCAATAGTGCTGCAATTGCCGGGATGGCCGCTTCGGCCGCCTCGTTCATGGCACCCAATGTCAGCACGGCCTCGCGACGAATTTCCGGCCTCGAATCTTTAAGCGCCTCGATCAATGCCGGTACGGCCTCTTTTGCCTCAGGGCCAATCTCCCGCAGGACGATCAACGCCCAGTAGGTTGCCTGTTCGTTCTTCAATGCGGCAATCAAGCCGGGCACCGCCTTCACCCCCGCGTCGGCAATCGCATTGAGTACGCGGGCACGAATTGTCGGGTCAGATTCTTCCAGCAATTTGACGCACAAGGGCACCGTCACCTCGGGGCCGGGGTGGATGGCCTGGATCGCTTTAACGATCTGTCGCCGAACCGTCGCATCGGGATCCTTTAGCAATTCGGCAATCGCTGGAACGGCCGCTTTCGCCGGCCCACCGATGGTACCCAGCGACGATACCGCATGCGCGCGCACGGCAGCCGATTTGTCTTGCAAGAGTGCCGTCAGGGGAGCGACGGCATCGGTCGCCACCTCACCGCGCGAACCCAATTCGTCGATCGTCTTCAAACGCGCCATTTCGTTGGATGACTTAAGCCCGTCAATCAAATCGGCAACGGATACCTCGGCGGCACGAAGCATCGGACCAACTACCATCGGACACGCCAACGCGAACCCGACGAAGACAATCTTCTTAATAGCAATGTTCTTATACATGGGAATACTCCGGTCGTCGAAAGTCTTGATTTACAGTGTGGTCTTAGTCGCGGCGTAGAGGACGCTTTGAAGAAAGGTTTTCGCGGCCACAAAGCTCTGTGGCGGAATCTGCGACATCTGCTCCTTCATGCTCGAATACATGCCGCCGATCGTTTCGCGGACTTGGCCTCGCTCCGAGAAATCCAACGCCCCATAGCTGGCCCACTTCGAGCAAATCTGGTCCAA
>JANXOJ010000567.1 GCA_025353625.1 Planctomycetota bacterium
ATATCCCACTGCGCACACGCTGCATTTGATGGCCAAGGAACCGCACGAACATACCGACGATCTGCCGAAACCGGCCAAGCCTTCGCGCTTGGGTGGGCTGATCCATCCACTGCGCGCGTCGGTGATCGGCATGGTGCGCGATCCGATGCGCCTTCTGCTGCTTCTGGCGGTCAATGCGGCCCTCGTTGGCGGCGTCGTCGGCACGGCCATTATCCGCCACAACTACAAGCCGCCACCGAAGCCGGTAACGCTGGACGCGGCACTCAAGGCCCTCGACGCGGGCAAGAAAGCCGAAGCCCGCCGGATGGCCGAAAAACTGGCCGCCAATGAAAACCTGTCAACCGACGACTGGGGTGGCCCCGACCTCATCGTGGGCGCGCTGACGGCTCAGGCGTCCGAAGAACTGACCGATCGCCCGCGGGTCGAGTCGTTTAAGTTGGCTGCGCTCTACTTGGAACGAGCCAAGGATCGCGGCTTCCCTGCCGGTCGCGAGGCAGCCGGGCTGTATTTGCTCGGCAAGTGTCTCATGGAAGCGGGCCGCATCGATTCGGCCCGCGTGGTACTGGAAAAGGCGTTGCCGATCAACGCGGACCACAAGGCCGAAATTCGCACGCTCCTTATCGACGCTTGGCTTAACGTCTACCCGCCCGAACTAAAAAAGGCACTGGCCGAGAGCGAACGATTGCTGGCCGACGACGGGCTTGCAGCGCTCAATCGCCAGCAGGCCCTCGTGCAACATGCCGATATTTTGATGCGGCTCGATCGGCCGCAAGAGTGCGGTGCCATCCTCGACCAAGTTACCGACAAGGGCCTTTTACACGGCGAAGCGGCCTTGCTGCGCGGGCGGATCCTCCTGGCGGAAGGTCGAGCACTGAAAGCATCCGCGAATCGGACCAAGGCCACCGACGAGTTGGTCCGCGAAAAAATCTTGGCGGCCGTGGAAACGATCCGTAATGCGAAAGGCCCCAACCCGGCCATTCGGAACGTCGCGCGCCAGGCGATGTACATTGGCGCGTTATGCTTCCTAGCCATCGACGAAAAAGCAACGGCCCTGGCCCAGATGGAGCGAATACTGAAGGATGACCCCGAGGTGCCCGAGGGCCTTGCCACGCTCTTCCTGCAAGCTGAGGTTTCCCGCGGCATGGGTCGCCACGCCGAGGCGGTCAAAGCCTATCGACACCTCTTGAAATCCTACGGTAAAATCGAGGAGTTCCACAACCCGTGGATCAACGTGCCGCAGATGCGGGCTGCCGTACTGGGAGCTATCAACGAATACGTTGCCGCCGAGAAATATGAAACGGCCATCCTATTAAGTCAGTCGCTCGTTCCATTAATTCCTAAAGAAGCCGCATTTCAGAAAACAGCCGAGATCTACAAGACCTGGGGCGAACGCATTCTCACCCAGGCCGAGTCGCTGCCGACCGATCGCGGCGAGGCCCTTCGCAAGCAAGGCCGGGCAGAGTTGCGGCAGGCGGGTGATGCCTATCGAACCGTCGCCCAGGCGGCTTTTACCTCCCGCAAATATCCCGACCATCTTTGGAACAGTGCGATGGCCTATTTTGCGGGCCACGATTTCAAGCGCACGATCGAGGCACTTCAAGCCTACATGCACGAAGACGCGCGCGGCAGACACGCTCAAGCTCTCGTCTATTTGGGGGAATCGCAATTGTCGCTCGGCGCTACGGAGAATGCCCTGTTGTCGTTTACTCTGTGCATCGAACAACATCCGCGCGATCTGGCCGTTTACCGTGCCCGGCTGTTGGCGAGCACCGCTGCGGTCGCGCGGGGCGATTTGCCGCAAGCCGAGAAATTCCTGTTGGACAACCTCAACGGCGAACAATTGACGCCGGCGAGCAAAGAGTGGCGTGAATCGCTCTTCGCTCTAGGCGAACTGCTGCATGCGGCGGGCCGTTACCCGGAAGCTATCGTGCGATTGGATGAAGCCCTAAATCGCTACCCGAAAGCAGCGCAAGCGACCGACGCCCGCTATTTGTTGGCCGACGGCGCGCGGCGTCGCGCGTTGGCGCTTCGCGACGGTTTAGGAAAAGAGATATCCTCCGCGATCCGCGCTGAACGAGCGGTCGAGGTTCACCAGCTGCTGATTGAGTCGCTGGCGGCCTACGAGTCCCTGCAAGAGACCTTGGGCCGCCGCGACGAACGAGACATGACGGAACGAGAGAAAGCCCTGTTGCGCAATGCCCGCTTTGCCATCGGTGAAACCTATCTCGACTTGGAACGATACCCCGAGGCCCTGCGTGCGTACCAGTCGGCAGCCAACCACTACGCGGCAGGCCCCGAGGCACTCGACGCCTACGTGCGGATTGCAAACGTCTATCGCCGCATGGACAAGCCGGCGGAGGCGCGAACCTCACTCGAACAGGCCCGCTTGGCCTTGCGGCGGATTCCGGCAAACGCACCTTTTGAGGCAACCACCAATTACAACCGCAAGCAATGGGGCGACTTGCTCGATCGCCTTTGCAGCCTTTAACGCATTCAAGGTACGCATCTCGCTCCGCGAGATGTTGAACGAACGATGACCCAACTTCCCACCGACATTTTGATGCAGCTCATTCGGGCACGCCATGCGTGCCTCGTGCAGCTCCGCGACTTGGGTCGCCATCAGGTGACGCTGATTGGACGGGGGAACGTTTCGGGATTGCTCGACGTGCTAACGGTGAAACAGAAGCCGCTTAACGATTTGCAGCGTATCGAGCGGGCACTCGACCCGTTTCGGAGCCAAGACCCCGAGCAGCGGCAGTGGCACAGCGCGGCCGACCGTGCGGCCTGTTCGCAACTGGTTAGCGAGTGTGAAGCGATTCTCAAAGAGACGGTCGCCCTGGAAAAGCATTGCGAGAATGCGATGATCGAGCAGCGCGATACGACCGCCGCGCGATTGCAGCAACTCCGTTCGGCCGGTCAGGCCCACGGGGCCTACTTTGCCGTGTCGCACACGGAAATCAGTCAATTGGACCTTACTTCGGGAACGTAAAGGCGACTATGCACGAGCACAGCAATATAGATTGGCCGGAGCGGACGGATCGGTCGGAGCAGTCCGATGTCGATCCCACGATGCTCGACACAACGGCCGACCTCCAAACGATTTTGGCGGCTTGGCACGCGGCCACACTGCGCCTCGAACAGACGCACAATGCCCTCCGCGATGAAGTGCGGCAGCTTACCGCCGAATTGGAAGTCAAGAATCGCGAACTGGCCCGAAAAAATCGCTTGGCCGACCTGGGACAGATGGCATCCCATGTGGCCCACGAAGTCCGCAATAATCTCGTACCGGTCACCATCTATCTGAGTTTGCTCCGGCGTCGCGTGCTTGCCGACTCGGAAAGCCTAAGCATGATCGATAAGGTCCGCGCCGGCTTTCTGGCAATGGATGTGATGGTGAACGACCTTCTGAATTTCACCTCCGACCGCGACCCACAGCGCGCGTGGTTCCCATTGGGGAAGCTCGTTTCCGATGTCGAGTCGTCGCTCGCTCCGCAGTTTGCCGCCCAAAAAATTCGCTGCGAGCTTCACGTATCGCCGCAACATGCGCTGAAGGCCGATCGCGAGATGGTCCGCCGCGCGGTGCTGAATCTGGTCCTCAACGCCTTGGACGTCATGCCCCAAGGCGGCACGCTCACGATTCGCTCGACCGTCACCTTGCAAGGCATCGAACTCGACGTAGCGGATAGCGGCCCAGGGCTGCCGGACGACGTGCTGCCGAGAGTCTTCGAGCCGTTCTTCACAACGAAACAAACGGGGACGGGGCTTGGCCTGGCCATTGTCTCGCGGATTGCCGAGGCCCATAACGGCACCGTAACCGCCGCCAGCGGGCTACACGGCGGCGCGGTATTCACGCTGCGATTTCCGCTCGAACATGCCCTGCGCATTACCCAGGAGGCTGCTTGATGTCTGCTGCTTCATCGAATTCGCGTTCCCTTGCGACCGGCCGTGTGCTGGTGGTCGACGATCACCGCCAAGCGCGCGAGTCGATGGCCGAAGTGCTTCGCCAAGCCGGCCATCAGGTGCAGTGTTGCACCTGTGCCGCCGAAGGGCTTGAGCTATTGCAACGAACGACGTTCGATTGCATCGTCACCGATCTGAAGATGCCGGGCATGACCGGCATTGAGTTCATCGTTCAACTTCGTTTGCGGCAATGCAACACGCAGATCGTCATGGTTACGGCACACGCCACGGTGGCTACTGCCGTGGAAGCGATGCGGCATGGGGCGTTCGACTATATCGAGAAGCCCTTCGATGCCGATGCCTTGGAAAAGCTCGTCGCCCAGGCGATGCGTCACGGACGGCTCGTGCATCCCGAACCGGCCGACCCAGCCGACCCCGCGGAACAAACTTCGCCGGCGATGATCGGTTCCAGCCCCGTCATGCAGTCGCTGCGGACGAGGATACTGCAAGTCGGCCCCACGTCGGAAACGGTGCTCGTCACGGGCGAAAGTGGCACCGGCAAGGAACTGGTGGCCCAGGCGATCCATGCGGCCAGTCATCGACACGCCGCGCCGATGATCGGCTTGAACTGTCCCGTCCTTTCCGCCCAGTTGATGGAAAGCGAACTTTTCGGCCACGAACGCGGCGCGTTCACCGGGGCCGACGCGCCC
>JANXOJ010000570.1 GCA_025353625.1 Planctomycetota bacterium
TAAGCTGACCGGGCCGATGTACGAACTATTCACGCAATCGCGAAAATAACGTAACACTTTACCGGAGTGAAGTAAATTCGAGGCAGATTACTTCGTGGGGTAGGTTTTTAACCTGCCTGAATTCTGGGCAGGTTGAAAACCTGCACCACGAATAAACATTTCCACTCCGCTAAAAAGATAGGCAAAAACTCAATTTCATCGCGCCGAGCGCTGAAGACGTTGAGACGAAGGGCCAATTGTAGGGGAACCGATCGGCGGCGGCAACATGATTTACCCAGAACCTGCCCAAGAATGACTCCGTGGTTTGGCAGTAAACGCCCTCACCCGGCGACCGGGTCGCTGCCACCTCTCCGCCAACCATGCGTACATGGTGCCCGAGAGAGGGGAGCTGTTATTGGACGGTCGCGAACTCCGGGAATCGAATCGTCGGCTGGTGATGTTCAATCGCTGCTACCGCATTAGCGGCCAAACGTGCGTCAAAACCGTGGGTTGCATTTCGCACTTCCGACGGCTATTCAAAGCTACCCGCAAACGGCAACCGACGTCAGACCAACGCGCCGACTGCGTTGCGATAAACTTCAGCCGTCTCTTGCACGCTCGTAACCGTCATGTTTAAGTCGCGGATCAAGCCGTCGTCGAGGGCGTATATCCAGCCGTGGACGGCCAACTCCTGCCCGCGTTGCCAGGCGTCGTGGACGATCGTCGTTTGGCAAACGTTGAGGGCCTGTTCGATGACGTTCAGTTCACATAGCCGATTGCCGGCGGCCACGCCACTTCCAAGGGAACGCATCTGCCCCTCGTGCTTTTGATGGACGTCTTGAATGTGGCGCAGCCAATTATCGATGAGCCCGAGCCGGTCGCGACGCAAAGCGGCCATCACGCCGCCGCAGCCGTAGTGGCCGCAGACAATGATGTGGCGAACCTTCAGCACGTCCACCGCAAACTGCATTACGGAAAGACAGTTGAGATCGGAATGTACCACTACGTTGGCCACGTTGCGATGTACGAATAGTTCACCGGGTAGGAGCCCGACAATTTGATTTGCCGGAACGCGGCTATCGGCGCAGCCGATCCACAGATAGGCGGGCGACTGCTGTTGCGAAAGCTCGTGAAAGAACTCCGGATCGCGCTGCCGGATGCGATCGGCCCAGGCTCGATTGTTGTCTAAAAGCAGGCTCAGCTTTGACATGGATGGGGCACTGCACTGGATAGGTTCGGTTTGACGGTTCGCTTTGATGGAGCGTTTTTCCACGGCGATACGGTACGATTAGGATAGACGGCCGAATTCAACTGGACAACCCCCCGTTTTGGACGGTCTCGGACGTTTACACCTTGGGCTGCCTGGGTTATATTAAAAGTCTATTGTCAACCGAGCGGAAACCTTCCAAGCCGCCCTCGCAGGTTCCGACTCCGACGCTCTCGTGATAAGCCCGATGGATCATTCATGGCCGACGCATCCCAGACTCCCTACCGCTCGACGCTCGCCGACAGGCAAGATTCAGAATCGCTTCTCGATCCTCCGGCCAGTGAAGAATCCGCCTGGATTCAGTTGCGGCTGCGCGAATGTGTAATCGCTATTGGCCTCGTGGCGATGATCGTAACCGGCTATTGGACGGTCTGGCGGCTGGAATTCGTTTTCTTCGACGATCCCGGCTACGTAACCGACAATCTGAACGTCGTCCGCGGCCTGCCGCTGTTCAAGAACTTTAATGACTTCAAGGCCAGCTTCTATTGGGCCTTTACCGCGTTCGAGCAGAGCAACTGGCACCCGCTGACTTGGCTCTCCCACATGCTCGATGTCCAGGTCTATCAACTCTGGCCCGGCGGGCACCACATCACGAACATCATCTTTCATTCCATGAACACGCTGCTGCTGTTCTGGCTCTTTAATCGCATGACGGGCAAGGTCTGGCGGAGCGCGGCGGTGGCAGCCATGTTTGCCGTTCATCCGATGCACGTCGAGTCGGTCGCCTGGGTCGCGGAGCGCAAAGACGTGTTGTGTACCTGCCTGGGCCTGCTCACGATGAACGCCTACGTTAGCTACGCCAGGAAAGCCGATTTTAAGAACGATGCAATCGTCGTCTATTGTGGACTGACGGCAGTCGTTTCCCTGCTTGGGGTGGCTTGGTATCAGCAATGTTTCCAGGGCCACGAGGCAGCCACATGGCTCGAGGAATTTGGTATTGGATTCGTTCTAGCAGCGGTAGCGATTGGTGTCTACGCGGCGATAATGCAACGCTGGAATTTGGCAATTTATTTCGGCGTCTTCGTGCTCTACGCGCTTGGGCTGCTGGCAAAGCCGATGCTCGTCACGCTGCCGGCGTTACTGCTGTTGCTCGATTTCTGGCCTTTGGGACGGCTATGGGACGTTGCCGAATCGTCAGAACTCAAGCCGCATCCCGTCGATCGAAACGTCCGCAGCAGTACTCCGCGCCGGCGGGCGAAGCGGAACCAGCGGTTGCCGTCCCAGCCGGTCAGGCAGTTCGTCGAAAGATCGAGTGCCGAATCGCCGCTTCCGCAGATCATCCTGCGAGGCTTTGTGCTGATGGTGGAAAAGATGCCGCTTTTTGCCTTGGCTGCTATGTCGAGCATCGTCACGCCGATTGCGCAAGCCCACGGCGGATCGATGGCCTCGAGATCGGAGCTGTCGATTCCCTTTCGACTCGCAAATTCCGTGCAATCCTATGTGAACTATATGGGCCGCATGGTCTGGCCGGGCAAGATGATGTCGCTACACTTGCTGGTTCTCGACGTGAATGTGTCGATGGTCGTATGGTCGGTCTTCGTGATGGTCCTGCTTACGTCGGTAGCAATCGCGGCATTCGTCTTTGGTCGCCGCTACGCAACTTTTGGCTGGCTGTGGTACGTCGGCACGTTGATACCGGTCATCGGCCTGGTCCAAGTGGGTGAGCAGGCGATGGCCGACCGCTATACCTACATTCCCTACATTGGTCTCTTCGTGGCAATTGTTTGGGCCATCGGTGATCTGATGGAGTGCAGACCATTCTTGCGCCGAGCATTGACGCCCGTGGTGACGCTTGCGACGTTCGTCGTCCTCGCTTCCTGGACGGCATGGACAAATTATCAGATTCAAACGTGGCAGGATGTGCCAACGCACCTTCGGCACGCCTTGAGCGTCGAGCCGGACAATTGGAACATGCTCAACAATTACGGAGTCTGGCTCTGGAAAGAATCGCAGAAACAGGACGCCCAACGCGTTGAATTCATGGCAGCCGGCAATGCAAAAGGAGCGGCGGAGTGCGAAAAAGAATCCCAAAAGTTCAAGTTGGCTGCTACCGAAAGTTGGAATCACGGCGTTACGGTTCGGCCGACGGCCACGGATATTCACAGCAACTTAGGGTATGCCTTTTCCGAAAAGGCCGAAAATGAATCGCGCAAAGGCAATCAAGCCGCCGCGACGGAGGCATTGGACGCGGCCGAGGCCCATCTCAAAGAGGCCGTCCGCTTGAAGCCCATCTCTTCGCGTCCGCACAACAACCTGGGCCGCGTGCTCCTCAAGCGCGGCAAGCAGGATGAGTCGATCGCGGAGTTCAACGAGTCGATCCGACTCGACCCCTCCTTGCTGGAAGCGCACCTCAATGTCGCCCAAGTCTATCGAATGAAGAAAGACCTCGACGCATCCGAGAAAGAATACAAAGCCATTTTAGGCTACTACTCCGAAAGCGTCGTCGATAAGGAAACGCTCAGCAATTTCTGCCAGGCATTCATTGGACTGGCCGATATTGAATCCGTTCGCAATAATGGCGATAAGGCGGTCGAGTATCTTGTTGCCGGCGTCCACGCGCAGCCGACAAACTTCAACGTTCGACAGGCATTGGCCCTCACGTTGCTGCAACAGGGAAAGCGGCACCCTGCCGAGGAGCAGCTTTGGGTCATGCTGCAATTGAATCCCGATCGCGGGAATATGGCCGAAGGAATCGGCATGGCCTTGAAGAACGTCAACCGGATCGATGCGGCAGTCGTCGCTTGGAATTTCATGGCCTGGGCGTTCGCCACATCGCCCGAGCCGACCCTGCGCAACGGCAAGGCGGCCCTGTTTTTTGCCAAGCGGGTCTGCGAGATTACCAAAGGACAAGACCCTTCCGCACTCGACAGTTGGTCGGCAGCCTTGGCCGAGTCGGGCCAGTTCGACGAGGCGGTGCGGTACGCACAACAAGCCATCGATCTTGCCGTGAAGCTCGACAAGAAGCCGCTGGCCGACGCCATTCGCGGCCGCATGGAGCTTTACAAAAACGGTAAGCCCTACATTAGCAAAATCGACGGTAGCGACCGTCCTGATTGATCCAGGAGCAACCCATGTCGGTCATTTGCCAATGCCCTTCCTGTAAGGTGAAATACCAAATTGCCGACCAATACGCCGGTCGCACGGTCAAGTGTCCGAAATGTTCGGCAGCAGTCGCCGTACCGGCAATGCCCAGCGCATCTTCGCCCCAAACTTCTCCACCTTCGCCAACGAAACCGCCTTCCTCGCCTCCGCCGTCGGCATCCGTAAAGTCCGCAGTGCCGCCCAAGTCGATCGCACGGGCCGTCCGGATCACCGACGACGAAGAGGATGAGCCGACGGCAAAGCCCCAGGCGACCGAAAAATCGACGGTCGCAGCCCCGCAGCGCGACCCAATCTCTGCGCCGCAGCGCGATCTAGTCGATGCGCCGCAGCGCGATCCAGCAGTGCCGCCGCCGATCGCGGAAATGCCCGCTTCTACCGAATCGAGCGATGTCGAGCCTGCGGAAGATTTGTTCTCTTTCCTTGCCAATGCCGCGCCCTCTACCAAACGTAGCAATCCCAAACACCCCACGTCGCCGCTGTTCGAGGAAAACGAGCCTGCCGCCGAAACGCCAACGGAAGACTTTGATGCCGGTTCGCTCGATGTTGACGCTCTCGGTGCCGCGAAGATCGGCAAGCCGTCGGCGCACGGCTCGCATTCGCACCATCGCAAAAAAAAGAAGCCGCAAATTCCCGCCTGGCTGATTGCAACCGTGGGCGGAATAACCGTGGCGGCTGTCGCCGGTATCGGCGTGGCGGTCTACCATGCCTCGCGGCCAAAGCCGGTCATGGAGACGGCGGCAGACTCCGTCGTAATTGCCGGCAGCGATGCGCAAAAGCCGGCACGCACGACGTCGCAACCCAAGGTGCCCATGCTCCAGATCGAATGGCCCGAGGAACAACGTCGGAACTCGGCCATCTTTGTCGACGATGTGCGCATGGAAGTTCCGCCGGCTGGGCCCATCTTGATTCCCGTCCCCCCACGGCAAGAGCGGTACAAAATCCGTTGCGAGCGAAAAGGTTTCGAGCCGTACAAGATCGCACGCGTGTTTCAGGGCGACGATGATCCGGGGGCCTGCAAAGTGCCCGAGTGGAGACCGCTCGTCCTGGCGATCGATTGGGAGCAGGATTTTGAGGCGGCGAAGAAGCAAGCGGCTACCGGTAGCAAGAGCATCCTGCTCGTGTTCGATGCGTCGGACGTCGCCGCAAACAAGTTCGCGTCTGGCCGGTTCACCGAATCCGTGGCACTAAGCTCCGAGCTCCGCGAACACACGACCGACTACGTGCGCGTCTATATCGACAACCCCACCGAGGCCGAGGCCGCCGGCCGCGTCGAGAACGTCGAGCGGAACAAACAGCTAACCGAGAAGTATCGCATCAGGGTCTTTCCAACGGTCGTGGCAGCCGATGCCAAAGGCCACCCATTTGGTGTTCTCGAAGGCTATTCCATTAACGGCATCACCGCATTCATCGAACTCCTTACCCAATGGAATGAAGACCGCAAGTTGCTTGCCGACGAACTGGCGCAACTCGACGCCATGCCGGAGGACCGTCCAAATGCGGAAGTTGTCGGTAAGTTCCTCGATTTCTTGGAAGCAAACCGGCTCGACCGCTTTTACCGCAGCATGATCCAACGCTTGGCGGCCAAGTTGCCCCAAGACCAAAAGCGACCCGTAAGCGACGTGCTGGCGTCGGCCTGGGCCGAACGTTTCGAGAGGGCGTGGAACAACGTGGACGAAGCATTGAAAGCGGTTGCGGAGTTTGATGCGTGGAAGAAAACCCGCTCGTTCACAAATCGCGAGATGGCCGCCGGGCTGCATCTGCTTGCCGCGCGCCTCTTGGTCCGCGTCGATCATCGGTCGGAAGCTGCCGAGAAGTGCAAGGAGGGCCTAGCCTATGAGCCGCGCAGCGGCAGACTCCGGACGATGCTGCAAGAGGGATATCAAGTTCTCGCGGGAGGATCGGGGAAGAGGTCGGAAATGGCGGTCGGTTCCGGCACTGGTTTCTGTGTTGCCGACGGCAATTTTGTGCTAACGAATCATCACGTCATCGACGGAGCCCATAAGATCATGGTCCGGCTCAATGGAAAGAAGGAGAAATATCCTGCCGCGTTGATTGCCGACAACGAACGCGGCGATATGGCGTTGCTGCAAGTCGCGGTGCCGGCCGAGCACAATCTCGTTGCCATTCCACTCATGGCGACCGACATAAAAACGGGCGAAGACGTCTGTGCCCTCGGCTTTCCTGAAATCGGCAGTCAAAGCACCACGCCCACGGTTACCAAGGGCATTGTCAGCACGGTTCCCGATGCCCAGGCTGAAGACGCCTACATCGTAACCGATTGCCGCGTGAACCCCGGCAACAGCGGCGGGCCCATGTGCAACTTTTATGCATGTATTGCCGGAATGGTGACCAAAAAAAGCCGCATCAGCACGCGCGAAGACAGCTACGGCATGGTCATCCCCGCCAGCCGGTTGCGAAGGTTCCTTAAGGAAAACCTGCCCGAGAAAAGTCGCCAGTTGCCCTCCGCCAAAGATGACGCAAATGCAATGAACCTCAAGGATATTAACGAGCAGGTCTCGCCTTCCGTGGTTTATATCGAGAATATCCAGTAGCCCAACCTGACCGCTCCCTTAAACGGGAGTTGGGTCGAGGATGAGGGTGCTGTTCGCCATTCTCTCGCCGGGAACCTTTGATTGAGAAAGGTTCACACAAAGGCGCTAAGTTAGGTTTATTTTGTCCCTTCGCGCCGGTGCGTGAGATGGCTCGACATTTTCAGATTGGGTGCATTTATTTTGCCCTTGCTTCTTTCGCTCTTTTCTTTTAGCATTCCCCCCAAATCACCAGAGAGGATGTGCGCTTTCGCTTCACTAGGGCGGACTCGCCCTCCACGGCATCTATTTTTTGCCTCAGCCCATTTGCTCATGCGCTATATCGTTCAAGCCGCTGCCTGCCTGGTGCTTATTGCCGGCTGCGAGCAACCGGGAAGAATGCTGCGGTCGGCGGGCTACGGCCCTACGATGGAACCACCGGCAATGACTTCGCCAGATGTTGCCGGGCGCGAAATGCAGCCGACTGTGCAGCCAACTGTGGAGGAGATTTACCGGCCCGCAAGTGCCCTCCCGCTCGGCCCCACGCCCGATTACAAACCAGGTGAGAACTCTGTCGTTATCCCATCGAACGAGAGTGAGCCAAGTGGTTCCGCCGCGCGGTTTGGCTCGATCTTCGGCACCACATGGGACGATGTTCGCGGTGATTACGGCAATTACTATACCCGCGATACACTCGGCAAGTTCGCACTGGTCATGGCACCGGCAGCCGTTTTGGCAAACAGCGACTTGGACATGGACGTCCGCGATTGGTATCAACATCATGTGCGGACCTACAACACGAACCGCGTGGCCGACGTGTTTCGCCCGCTGGGCAACGGCTACTACACAATCCCAGGCTACGTTGCGCTCAAATTTCTCGGCGAGACCTTTCCCGATGGGCCGGTGTTGCCGATCCTCGGCGACTTCGGCGATCGCGTAACGCGGGCCTTTATCGTGGGAGCACCGCCACTCGTCGCCGTTCAGGTGCTGACCGGCGGCAGCCGCCCAACGGAATATGAAGATCGCTCGTTCTGGAAGCCGTTCCACGATTCTCGCGGGGCGAGCGGTCACGCCTTCATCGGCGCGTTGCCGTTCATCACCGCCGCACAAATGACCGATGACCCCTTGGCGAAAGCCGTACTTTATGCCGTCTCTCCTTGGACCGGCTTCTCGCGCATCAACGACGACCGACACTACCTCTCGCAAGTCTGGCTCGGTTGGTGGATGGCCTATTTTGCCTGCGATGCGGTCAACAAGACGCAGCACGAGAAACAATCGTACACGGTCACACCCTTGGTCACACCCGACATGACCGGCGTGGGCGTGATTTATCAGCATTAGCCGCCATGCCGCCCATGTCGCTCGATCTCGAAGCCATCTACACGCCCGATTGGAAACAGCGGATCGCCGACTATTTCTCGCAAGGCTCGCAATTCTCCGGTGCGTCCGGCTATTGGGCCTTTCAGTTCGAGCGTCAATGGATCAAACACCGCGCTGCCGTGCCAAAGGAGACGCGGCTGGTGGAAGCCCTCGGGCATTGGATGCCCCCGGTCGGGCAGCGCGTGTTGGTCATGGGAAGTTGGCTGGGTGCCGAAGCGATTGCGTTTGCACGGTGCGGCAGCGAAGTGACGGCGATTGATCTCGATGGTGAGGCGGTGCGGCTTTCCGCCGAACTGGCCGACCGGTGGGGCGTCGCGCTGAAAACGGACGTCATGGATGCCAGCGCAACGACATTTACCGATGAGCAGTTCGACCTCGTCAGTTGCTCGCAAGTGCTGGAGCATCTTCCGCCCCAGCGGCAGGACGTCTTGCTGGCGGAGATGTGGCGACTTTGCCGCCCCGGCGGAATTATCTGGCTCGATACGCCCAACCAGTTCTCCCCGCGCGATCAACACGATACGGGCCTCTACTTCGTTCACTGGCTGCCGCGTCCGCTGAAGACCCGCCTGGCGCGATGGCTAGGCCGCGATGTGCCGACAAACGAGCCGGGCTTCGGCTTCAAGCAAGTCGGGCTGCATTGGTACATCTCTTACTTGCGTCTCATGCGGATACTGCGCACGTTGGGGCCGCATGAAGTGCTATCGCGATATCGGGGATATGCGGACGTCAATCACTACGCGGCCCAGCGTCGCCGCGAAGGACGCGGCAATGGAAATCTGTTCTTCCTAAAGCTGGCCGCCATGCGGACGTTAATGCCGATCTGGAATTTCAATTGGCTCAACGACATCCGGCTCGTTATCCGCAAAGGTCAACCGATTTCTCGTACGGACGCCGGGTAGGGTCTATTTCACGATCATCCTAGCAGGCATCTTCACAACGACGGCCAGTTCGTACATTCTCAACAAACCTGACGCGACTTGGGGCTTTTGCCTCGACGACAAACAAATTTGTGCCGTTCCGAGGAACCTATAAGTTCCGATGGGCAAACGATCGCGGCGATCGACTCGGTATTTTTACCTTTATAGCATCGGCGGGCCGCGCATTAAGCAGGGCCGGATCTCTATCTACATTTACAATTTTTCCATCTTTTACTTCCGGTGGAAATCGGGTAGAGTCCGCGTCGCTATTCAACGAGCTATAATCTGGGGCGTTTAGCCAAGGAAGGCGAATCGCAAATGGGTGGAATCAGCTTTACACAGTTTGGAATCATTGCTTTGGTTCAGGTATTGGGGCTAGTTGGCACGGCATTGGCGCGGCTAACCGAGGGCCGGCGATGGCAGGCCGCGTGCCAGCGGTTGTTCCTGGGCCTGCTCTTTCTTGTCGGATTCACGACCATTGTCAGCCTGGGGAGTGCCCCGCAACAGTGGATCATGTCGGCAACGACCTTCTCGGTCATGGTCGTTGCATCCGTTTTCGATTTCAGCCGCCCCATCTAACATTTGCGCTTAAGTCACTTGCGGGCAATACGTTACGGCGTTTTTCGAGCGAATTGACGCGCCGTTACGATCGACACGAACCGCAAAATCGAAAGAATTCTTCCTTCCGGCACAATCCGCAAACCGAAACCTATAGACAGGCAAATATCGGATACGGACGTTGCCAAGGGGGGCAGCTTACCGGTCGGACCAGCGGAGTGACTTTCCGCGCTTCGACCGAGCCCTCCCACAGGAAAACGTAATGGAACGCACGTTCCCTTGCGGGTTCCTTGGCTTCCATGCCGTTGAGCTGTCTTCACCGCAGGAACACGATTTGAAGGAGGGAAAGATGCGACATTTATCTAGGGTTATTTTGATTGCCATCGTCGCCGGGCTAATTCCGTCGATGGCACGAGCGGACAACGACAACCAGACCGCGGCAGTGCAGATCCGCGATCACATCCGCAACAGCGGCCAGATGAGCAGCGATTACAAAGTCGCCGTCCGATATCTGGACGGAACGGTTTGGCTGCAAGGCCACGTTCACGATCCGGATCAATTGAACAAAGCGGTGGCCCTGGTCTTCTCGACTCCGGAAATCACGATCAATCAAGTGATTAAGGACGACTTGAAGGTCGATGGCACGCAAACCACGGCCAGCCCTTCCAATGCGACTGCTTCGACGACGGCCTCGCAGTCGGCCGGCGACAATCCGCTACGTTCGGCGAGCGATGGCGAAGCCAATCAAGTTCAGCGCGTGCCTTCGTCATTTAATGGGATGCGGCGTGCGACTCCGGTTGCCATGATGCAGCCGGTTCCCCCGGCACCGGTTGCGGCGCCGGCAGGTGGACGGCCCAGTCCACTGCCGCGCACGGAAGTAAGTGCCGGCGTGCCCGGTGCTCCCTTGCCGATGTACCCAGCCGGCGGTGGCGGCGGCGTTGCCCCAGTTCGCTACGACCAACCGGCCATGCCCGGCTATGCGTGGCCGAGCTACGCCTCGTACCCAAACTACGCGGCGGTGACCTATCCCAAACAATACTCGCCGACCGCATGGCCCTACATCGGCCCCTTCTATCCTTACCCGCAGGTTCCTTTGGGATGGCGCAAGGTGAGCTTGGAATGGGACGACGGCTGGTGGTGGTTGGACTTCAAAGATAAGCCGCGCTGCTGTTGGTGGAGGTAGTCCGCGAGTTGAATCCTAGGCGAAGACAGATATGCCCCGTGCCGAAACTATTTCGGCGCGGGGTTTTTTTTGTTGTGTATCGTCGATTCGGCCATGCACTCGCAGGCCAAGCTACGCCGCCAGGGCGTGGGCACGCGGACGATCGCGCCACTCAACAATGGCCGCGTTGAACTTCTGGGCGTTCGGCGCAGAATACCACGGCGTTGGTACGAAGGTAATGTAAGCCGATGGCCACGCTTCACGAGCCGGGGCCTTCCAGGCTTTCGGCCAGTTTGTTGAGGGCCTCGGTTTCGATCTGACGCACGCGCTCGCGGGTGAGGCCCAGGCTTTCACCGATTTCCTTCAACGTCCGAGGCTCGTGCCCGGCAAGGCCAAACCGCATTCGCAAGACGGTCGCTTCGCGTTGATCCATCGTCTCCAACTGCTTCATGACGTGGACCAGGTTGTCGCTTTCAACCATCTCGATGTCCGGCGTGCGGATTCGATCGTCCTCGATCATTTCGCCCAGCGACCAGCCCGCCTCCGACTGATCCGTCTGCGGCGTGAGATTGTAAATGCGGATCGCCTTCTTGATGATCGGTAGTTTCTTGCGAGCTAAGCCGAGAACGCGAGCGATTTCTTCCGGCGTCGGTGTACGACCGAGTTCATCGGACAGTCGAGCCGTTGCCCGCCGCCACTTCGAGAGCAGTTCGACCATGTAAGCGGGGATGCGGATTGTCTTGGCGGTGTTGATCAAAGCTCGTTTGATCGACTGCTTGATCCAATAGCTGGCATAGGTCGAGAAGCGCGTCCCCATCGACGGGTCAAAACCTTCCACGGCGCGGAGCAACCCCAGATTGCCTTCCTCGATCAGGTCTTGCAGGCCCAGCCCTTTACCGGTATAGCCTCGGGCAATGTTAACCACCAGTCGCAGGTTGGCGCGGACCATGCGGTCGCGAGCGTGGGCATCACCATTGCCGATGGCCGTGGCCAGCTCGTGTTCGTCGTCGGCCGTGAGCAGCGAAGTCTCGTTGATCTCGCGGAGGTAGGTTTCCAACGGAGACTGCACGGAAGCAAGTGGGCGGCGGCGTGTCTTGGGCATGGCGGCAATTTTTACAAGTTGCGGAAAAAAGGGGACTGTCCCCAATTGTGAAGCAGCTACGAACCGTTGGGGTCAATGGGGCCGGCCAATGGGGACTTGCCCCTTTTTTCCCGCACCTTCTTTCCCGAACAGACAACTCATCGACCCTGCCGAAGGTGTTTCTATAAGGTTGCGTAAAGTTGACGAACTAGGACGGATATGGCCATATTCCCGAGAATGACGAAAAGAACGACCCCACCGGTTACAACCGGCAGGGTCGCGGTATACATGGAATAATCCGACGTTTACGGACGATTCACGGCATCGCCGACGCCGGGGAGATACCAATTGTGGCCGGTCCCGCCAAAAAGGATATCGCGGACGTTGTTGTCGCGAAGCGTAAGGGTATTTCCGAGAAGCGTACTGCTGCGGCCAAGATTACTTGCAAAAGCTCGTCGCATGCTGTAGCCGTAAAACGACAGCGTACCCTGATTGACCAACTCGCTCAAGAGTTGATCGTTGGCATCGTAGCTGGTTCCGCCACCGATGAGGATGCTATTGACGCCGCGACCGTAGAGGGTACTTCCGCCAGGTCCGGCGATGAGCAGATTGTTGGCACTGCCTCCGTTGACGATATCATTGCCACCTCCGCCAATGAGGACGCTATTGCCGCTGCCGCCGTTGAGGGTGTCGTTGCCCAGGCCGCTTCGGACGATGGTTACCGGTGCTCGACCGGCAGTCAGCACGTCGGCAAAGGCGGTACCGATGAGCTTCTCGATGGAACCGGTCACGGCAAGCGTTGTATTCCAAGGGGCAATCGTTTGCATCTGGCCTTGATCCAGCCCTAGATTGACCGCCACGCCGCCGGTTGCCTGGCTGAAATCGAACGTATCGGTGCCGGCCGTATCGACAACCGCCAAGGGCACACTGCTGGAGAAGAGCCGGTAGTTCTCATTGCCGGCGCCGCCGGCCAGGGTCACCTTCTGAACGCCGGCGACCTTGGCATTCAGGGCGTTCAAGCGGATGGTGTTGCCGGATGTGGTGTAGGTATCGTCCCAGATCGTTCCCTGTAAGACCACTTGGTTATTGGTCGGAGCACTGCCGCCTTCGACGCTCACCAACTGCGGGTGTGGCGACAAGACGCTATCGGGAACGACCAAGGTAACAAGATTGGCCTGACCGTCGGGCAAGATCACCGAAATCGTGTCGGAGCTCGTAAAGGTCTGGGTGCCGACGACCGTTTTGGTATTGTTGTCGTATACCGTCGCGGTATTGCCGCTAATGGATACGGTTACATTGCCGCCCAGCGCGGTATTCGTGGGGACCACAATGCCGCGCGGCAAGACTGCGATGCTCACCGATGCCAAGCTGGCAGTCTGGCCGTGGGCATCCGTCACGGTGAGCTGGAACGTCGAGCTTGTGTTGACCTGCGACGCGGTTGGAGTCCAGGTGAACGCATTGCCGGCCGAATTGGCCACCATTCCGGTGGGCAAGTGGACCGGCGCGACCGTAACCGCGTCGCCGACGGGGGCATTGGTCTGGACCGTGTAACTGTACTGATCGCCAACGCGCACACTCGTGGCAGGAACGGCCAGAACCTGGAAGACAAAACTGAGGGGAACGGCGACCGAGGCGGGACTATCCGCCGAAGTAGCGGCAATCGGAAAGCGGACGTTCGGTGTGAGGCCACCCGAGCCGGAGACAAAATCGGCGATGGAAGTCACGGCGGCGATGGCGATCGACTGCTTGGCGGTAAATTGATGCGAACCGAAGGCCAAGGCCGTCGCGCCGTCGGTGGAAACCGTGAACGTCCCGGCCGCAGTGGCCGTGCCGGTGGCAATTGGCGTCGTTCCGCCATCTTCGTAGATCGAAACCGTCGCGCCCTTGGTTACGCCCGATACGGCAAACGCTAGTTTATTGGATGCCGAACTGTTGTTCGCTGTGGTGCTGCCCGAGAGGGCCTGTCCGCCGGAAGAAATTGAATCGATGTGCGGAGCCAGCGGGTTGACGATGACCGGCACGAAGGCACGATAGACGGGACTTATTCCGGAGGTGGAATCCCAAGGAGCGGCCGCGGCCGATTGCGCCGTGACTTCAATTATTTCCTCTCCGGCAAAGCCCGTGGCGGGCGTTACGGTGTAGGTGGAGCCGCTCACCGTAAGCGTAACGTGCCCATTGGGACTGATGGGAGCGGGGCTTGTGGCCGTATAGGAATCGTCGACGCGAAGGGACGAGTTATCTTGGCTGCTACTGCTGGCAATCGACCGCATCAGTTGCACCTTAACGGTCACCGGCGTTGAGTCGGCAGAAACGCCCTGCGGCGTGAAGCTCGAGGGCGTGTTGGCAGCGGCAACAATCCGATCGTTTCCGTTGATGGGATTCACCCACGGATTCGGCGGGTCAAACTGATTGCTGCCGACGGAAATCTGGAAGGTCTGCGTGCCGCCAAGATCGTCGGTCACAGTCACGTTATAGGTGCCGGTCGCACCCGTCTTGGCCTTGAGCATGAAGACTCCATCTTGGGTGGAGGTGCCGAGGCTCATGGAAAGAATCTTCGGCGGCGTGGTGGGCGTACTCACTTCTCCGCCGGTGGTGGCGGCTGCAACCGGCAGGGCGGCGATTTTTGCGCGCGTATCTTCGCCGCGAGTCAGCTTGCCGAAAACCGTATAGCGGAAGTCGAGGAAGCCAGCGGAAGTATCGTTCGGGGCGGTCACAAAGAACTCAGAACTATTGCCGTCCACGCCATTGTTGGCAAAGGCCAAAAGGCCGGACGATGTGAATCGCAAATCGGGGTTCAATTCGACGGGAATGGTTCCGCCCGATCCCGTCTGCGTGCCGCCCTGGATTACGAAGCTGCTAATGATCCGATAAAAGGTCGCGTTGGTGGCATAGGCATTGGAGTTGACCAATTGTGCGAAGTGG
>JANXOJ010000576.1 GCA_025353625.1 Planctomycetota bacterium
GCACTTCGAGCAGACGTTCCGCTGGAAGGAGCCGTCGATGATCTCGCTGCGCAGATCGGGCCGCCGGTCGGCATTTACGCTCAGGACCGCCTCGAACTCGACGCCGTTCTCGCAGGTGGGACAGGGCAGAACCACCGATTCAAACATGGACATGTTTTTACCTTTAAGGATTCGTGAAGCAACGGCCGTACGCATCTCGCCGAACGAGAAGATTAGGTCGTTGCAAGTACTAAAGCTTCTTCAGCCACTCCATGGCCGGGTGCCCTTTTTTCAGCACGCCGGCTTGGAAGGCCGCATAAAGTTCGGCAAACCATTCGCCCGGTGCGCGGAACTGGTAGCCGCGAATGGCCTTGGTCCGTTCCCCGTAAAGATAGCTAACCCATTTTCGCTTATAGGACTCGTGGTAAACCCTTCCGTTTACTGCGGCGGGGGGATTCTTCCAGGGAGCCTTGCCCACGCGAACCGAGTCGCACCACTTTGCCGCCTCTTCCAGGTCGGCCGCCCAATTTACGAGCAATACATTGGGCGCGGCCGGCGTGACGTCCACGCCGGGGCGGCTTCCTTCCGTACCGGTCAGCACTTCCTTCAAGTAGGCGACTGCCGTGGGGTAGGTATGGATCGCCTTGGTCGTGGCGGCAATCGCCGCGACATCGTCCACCGTGGGAACTTCCCAGCCGCCGTACTTGGGGTCGCTATTGTCTTTCATAAAAGACTTTTTGTCGTCGACGGCATGCCCAATCTCGTGGTTGGTTGTCCAATCGAAATAATCTTGGTCCGTATTGCCCGGCTTGGGCTCGCACTCGGGGTCCAAGGGTGGGACGGGAGTAGGATCACCCAGCCCGGCCAAGAGTTGCGTTCCACCGAGCACCCCAGGTCGGCCGCATTGTAAAACAACCTGCTTTGCCGTGTCGTCGTAGTACGAAGTCTGAGATTTGCCTCCGATGCGCTTAATATCCTTTAAGCTGGTGTTATTGGTTGCATGACTTTCCGGAACCATGGCCATCAATTCAAAGACCCGTTTGAGAGCTTCCAAGGATTGGGTCTTTGTATCTTCGTCCTCGTCTCCTTTTTCCGCCTCCAAGGTAACTCCAAAGCGCATGGCGAATACCTCCTCCATCGCTTTCCTCTTGGCCTTGTACGTAATACCGGCTTTCTTGATCACCTTGTCCAGGATTGTCGACTCTGCCTTGGCACTGGCTTTGTCGACTGCGACCAAGGCTTTGAATGCTTTTGAATAATTGCGGCCCGGCGGGTCGGCAAGGACCATTGCATTGACGACATCCACTTTGATCTGCTTCAATTCATCTTTGACGAGGTCGGACTTTGTATTGTCGTTCAATCGCTTGACCTTGACGTCCGTATCTTTTTTCTTGCCGTTGAGAACGCGGTATTCCTCCATCCACTTTTCGATCTTAGGACACTCGGTCTTGACGATCGTATCGATGGCGGAGATGGCTTCCGTGAACTTGGATTGCGCGGCGAGCGTCACCGTGGCCTTCAGATCATTCTTCGCGGCGGCAACCGCCACCTCGACGTTTTTCTTCACGCCTGCGTCGGTCTCTTTTTCCAAATCCGCAATGACGAGCTCCGCAGCGTCGTACGCTTTTTCATATTTTTTGTACTCGACGTTACTCGACCGGAAGATACCCTCGGCAACCTTGAACGCTTGGGCCGCGCTTTTTAGCGGGACGACTGCGGCTTTCGCTTTCACGAAATCCTGAGTTTCGGGCTTGAGTTCATCCGCCCGCACCTTTTCGGCGTCGGTGACCGCTTTGTGAAAGACCTTCAGCGGCACGCTCAAACCGAGGATGTCGCCACATCCGGTAACGAGTTCCGGCACGCCCTTATAGTCGGCGAGATAGCTCTTCTTGTCGACGGCGGCCTTTTTGATTTCCACATCCAGGCCGTTCAATTGTTGCTCGGCCAGATCGTATTTGTCTTCGTTAAGGTTCTTGATGGCGGCAGCGCGGCGGGAATCAAACGCGCCCACCAGCGTCAACCCGTCCTTATCGGCTTTTTCTTTGATGTCTCGGGACAATTCGCTCAAAGTCATGGCTCGGTTTAAGTCGAGCGGTTCTTTGTAAACTGGGGGTTTCGCCGATTTCTTCAGCCCGAGGGCTTTGAGGAACTTACACATGGCTTCTCCGGAGTCGTAGAGGGATTAGTTTGACGTGCTATTTTTCGGGACACGTCAAGCCTTAGCAGTTCCCAGCGCGGCGGCAATTTCCGCCAACTTGGCACGCATGGGAGCGACGATTTTCGTGTCGGGCAGGATTTCGTTGCCGTCCATGTTGGCCACGATGGGGTCATTTTCGATAAGCTGCACCAAGCTGGCAAGGCTGGTCTTAGCGGCTGCCGCCAATTTCTGTCGATCGGATTCGGTTTGGGCGTTGAGAACTTGATCGAGTTGCTCGTCCAAGTTCTCGTTCAAATCGGCAGATATCTTGTCGAGCCGAGACAAGGCTTTGTCGAGTTGCTGTTGTTGTTCGTGGTCGTCCATAAACTCCCGTTGCAGGGCAAACTGAATCCGCTTGATCTCCTTAATTGCGATTGTGCGGATACTAATCCACTCGACGCGGGCCTTGCCAAGTTTCATGACCGATATGCCCCCCACGTCAGAATGGCCCTTCTCAGTTTGACCCTTTTCCGGGGCTTTTGCCGTGGCTGCGCCTTTGGGCAGACTTGCCTCCAGGCGATTGAGGATTTCGCCCGCCTTGCCGAACTCCTTATTGCGGACCAAGCCTTGGGCCTCAGTAATCTGTTGTTTGGCCTGCTCGGCCAACTTGGCATCGCCGGCTTGCTGCACGCGCACGATGATTGCCTTTACCCGCTCGGAAAAGGCGGCAACCCCATCGCCCTTGGAGTCGGTCGATGCTTGAGCCGGAGGTGCGGGTGGCGCTGGCGGAGCCGCTTTCGTTGGCGTGGCGGATGTGGCCTGCGCTGAAGCAGGTGCCGGCTTGGCGGAAAGCTGCTTTTCCAGTTGATCGAGCAAGGCATTGGCCTGCTCAAATTCCTGCTTGCTGGCGTGGCCGTTCGCTTCGCCGAGTCGAACTTTGGCTTCCTGGGCCAACGTAGGTGAATTTGCCTTTTGGACCAAGGCAATCAGCGATTTAAGCCGCTCCGCGAATGCCGCTTTGCCGTCGGGCTGGCCGTTGTCTTCCGCCTCTTCTTCGGGAGAAGGCGACTCGAGATTTTTGGAATCCGGGGACGCAATGACGACCGCATTGACTTGCGAGCCGACAACCGCCGTCGCCGCTTTTACGAACAAAGCCTTCACCGCCACGCTGCCACTGGAGACTTCAAACGTCAGTCCCCCCTCCCCGCGAAACAGCACACCTGTGCTGATGATTTTCCCACCTTCCGTTTTGGCCTCCTTCCCCATCAATTCAGCCTTATTGGCCATGATGTGCGTGCAAATACAGTGTGTATTGTCCTTCATCTTGGCAAAAATACAGACCAGAGCCTTTTCCCGATCCGCCTCCTTGGCCTTTTTTATTGCGGCGGCAACATCCTTTTCATGCTTTTTGTACCAATCGGACATGACGGCGGTACTCCTTGGTGGAGGTTCATACTGAGCGTTGGGAACGAACCGTTTTTCTCGGTTCCCCTGCTATTATCTGGATATTGGTAGAAAAGTCAACTAACGCGCACGAGCAATTTAAAGTCGAGGCTCTTGTGGTGCAGGTGTCCCGCTTGCCCGGATAAATTCGGGCAAAAATCATCGGCCCAAACGAATGCCCATCGTCCCCTCACGGCTTTTGTGCCAAGACTTGTTCCAAACCGCGCTGGGCTGGCGCAAAGTCCGGGGCGATGGTCAACGCCCGGCGGTATTCTTCGATGGCCGCGTCGATTTGTCCGGCTCGATGGAAGGTCAATGCCAAGGTGAAGTGGACGTCGGCACGCTGGGGGGCGGCGGCAACGGCCTTGCGGCAATGTTGTAGAGCTTCGTCGAAGCGGCCCAAGCGTGCGAGCGCATCGCCCAGGTTGTTGTGGGCGGCAACATCGTCGGGCAAGAACGTCAAGATGGCTTCGTAGTGTGCAAGGGCCTCGTCGGTTCGGCCTTGCGAGTCAAGCAGCACCGCGAGGTTCAATCGGGCGTCGTACATGTCGCCCTGCACCGCCACGGCCTTTTGATAGTGATCGAGTGCCTCATCCATCGCCCCTTGACCCCGATAGATCGTGGCAAGGTCATAGTGGGCCGTTTCGTAGTCCGGAGTAATCTCGATCGCCCGCTTGTAATGATCGATGGCCTCGGGGAGTTTGCCGTGGTCTTTGAGCGTCGCGGCGAGAGCGAAATGTGCAATCGAGTTTCGCGATGTACGCGCCAAGGTGTGCCGCCAAAGGCTTTCGCTATCGTGCCAAAAGGAAGTTTGATTCCAGGCAAGAACGAGGAGCAGTCCGAGTAGGGTGGTACACGTCAACACCACCCTACGCGGACGGAGTCTGCCTGCTGCTTGGGCAAGCACAATCGTTAGCCCGATCGTGGGCAGATAGGAGTATCGATCGGCCATTGCTTGCGGGCCAACTTGTATCAAGCCAATCACCGGCAGAAGCATCGCGAGATATCCTATCCAGCCGACGAACAAATAAGGCCGGCTGCGCATGGAGGCGACGGCAAAACCAGTAACCAGAAGCAAGATGAGCAACGCCCCCGCAATTTGCCATCTCGGCAGCGCGTCTTGCGGATGGGGATACAAGGCGGCCAGATTGGCGGGATAAAAGAGTTGTCCCAGATAGGCGATATATGCGACGAGGGCGTTCGAGATTCGCCACGGAAGTGGGGCCGTTTGCACATGCACGATAGCCTGCGTTTGCGCCGCGAGCGTGGCTGCGGCGGATGCAAGTGCCAAGAGAAATAGCGGAATCTTCTCGGCAATGAGCCGGAGTAGGGTTTGTTGGTCGGTGGTCGTTGGTCGGATGTCTGTCGAACGCGAGCGGACTTCGGCGCGGCTCGTTCCCGCAGCGGCTTTACTACCCACCCACCACCCCTCACCCACACCTCTCCCCAGCGGCCAGTAGTCCCATAACAGCAGTACGATCGGCATCGTTACCAGCATCGGCTTGGCCATCAAGCCCAAGGTAAGCATGAGTGCGACCCACAGGTAGCGGCGCATCGACGGGCTGCGTACGTAATGCAGATAGGCTGCCAGGGTGAGGATGAAGAACAGCCCGCTGAGTACGTCCTTGCGTTCGGAGACCCAAGCGACCGATTCAACGTGTAGCGGATGGATGGCGAAGATCGCAGCCACGAACGCCGCTTGCCAAAGCGAGCTGAGTACCTCCTGCACTACGAGGAAAAGTAGCACTACGCTCGCGGCGTGGATCAGGACGTTTACGAGGTGATGCCAGCCTGCTTTCATGCCAAATATCTGGCAGTCGAGCATGTGCGAAATGCCGGTCAGCGGATGCCAATTACCGCCGTGGCTTTGGGTAAAGACCCAAGCGATGCCCGCGCCGGACAGGCCCTTGCGAATGACCGGGTTGGTGTAAACATAGCTGTCGTCGTCGAAGTTGACGAACTCGTGCGTGACCGACTGCGCGAAGACGAGCGCGACTGCTAGGACGAGGAGGAGACAGACGAAAATGCGAACACCGGGCGGCCGCACGTCGATCGTTGGCGGCGCAATAGACCCCTGCGTTGGGACGCTGCGTGCGACCGGCGATTTCTTTCTTTTTCCCGAGGCCATATCGACGCTACCGAGCGAACTAAGGGCCGGCGAATCCGTTGCGGTCGAGTTCCGAAATCGGAAGCTCAGCCCCTCGGCTCACAGCGCCTGCCCGCGTCCGATGAATCCATTTCCCATGAACGGCCCCGATCCCGGATGCGGCGCAGCCGGCCCAGCACCGGCGGCACCGCCATAAAACGGCGTCAGCGAATTCTGGCCGGGATACTGTCCCGGAAATGCCCCTAGGTTGGGCGACCCAAAGCCTTGCGAAAATGGTCCGTTCGGCTGGCGACTCAGGCCATAGGGGTTTTGCCACGAGTCGAACGGTGTCGTCCAAGGGCCTTGCGGATTGCCCCAGGGGCCAAACGGCGTGGCCCCGGCTCGGAACGGATATTCCCACTCGCCATAGGGCCGGATCGCCGCGCCTTCACCCCAGGTCTGTACGATGTGCTGGTGGTCATCTCCCAGGTTAAATTCCCGGTGGCTATATCCGCTTTCCTGATACGTTGGGTCGCAACGGAGGATGGCCGGAGCCTCGGGCTGATACTGGGCCACGCGCTCGCCGCTTGCTTGGGAATGAGTGAAGTAGCTAGGCCGGAATATCCAACTCTCCGCGCTTACGAAAGCGCTGTTGGAAACAAAGACGGATAGAACGGAGCAGATCGTAAGGTGAATTCTCATGGTTGCACTAGCTCTACATTTCTGGCTTTACATTTCTGGTCTTTCAACCATTAACTCCTCCGTGGCGGGGTCGTAAACATAGCGGTGTCCTTCCGGCAATGTAGGCAATCGGATATCGCCCTTCTTGATGATTTCCTCCATGAATACCTTTTGAGACTTAGGCCCTTTTCCATTGGGGTCCTGGGCTTTGTACAAATCCATGTCGTGTTTGATTTGGTCGAGGACTAACCTTTCCTTGACGGTCCACAGGGTATGCACCGGCATCGTCACAAGACCTACGACTCCTCCGCCGTAACCGCGTCCCTTTTCGCCCATGCCCACGGCGGCCTTCTCACGGACGGTGCCGGGAGCCTGATCGGATGCCTTGGCAGCGTCATTGCCGGGACGCGCCGGCCGACCGGTCGACGCATTGTCAACCGCTGCCGGAGTTGCCTTGTCGGTTGCTCCTTTGTCGGTCGCTGCTGGCTTCTGCTCCGTCTTTGCCGTATCTGCCGACGGCGTCTGTTTCGCTTGCGGTGAACCCGGCACCGGGCCATCCAGCCCGCAACCGGCCATCAATAATATGCTCAGTGCCAAAATCGAGCTGCGGTTCGTTTTCATATCTTCGATCCTCCGTGGCCGCATTGTTCGGGAAGCAGGCGGAATTGCCACTGCTCCATTTGAGCCAGGGCGGCTTGCCTAGTCATGTCGAAATCGAGCGGGGTCACGCTAATCATTCCCTTTTCAATCGCCGAGACGTCGGTCTCCCTGGTTGCGGTGCAGGGTGCCCTGCCTCCGCTCAACCAGTAATAGGGGCGACCGAATGGATCGTGCCGCTTTTCAAAGCGACTCTGATATTGCGCGACGCTCATCGCTGCCACACAGACCTTTGCCTCGCCGGAAAGCGCGGCCGTGGGGATATTCAGATTATAAAGTTGCGGCTCCGGCCCTTTGTTGGCCAGAATCTGCTCGACGATCTGCCGAGCAAGAACTGCCGCTTTGTCGAACTGGAAGTGCTGTTGGTATTCCAGGGATACGGCCACGCTCGTGACGCCGAAAAAGGCCCCTTCGATGGCCGCTGCGACCGTGCCCGAGTAAAGCACGTTAATACCGGCGTTTAGCCCCGCGTTGATGCCGCTAACAACCAAGTCGGGCTGGCGAGGGCAAAACTCGGTGATGCCGATCTTCACACAGTCGGCCGGGCTGCCCTCGACCGCCCATCCCCATTGCTCATCGCTACCGCCGGCAACGCGCTCATTCTGAAAAACCTCTTTCACCGTCAGTGGCGTGAGGTAGGTGATCGAGTGGCCGACGCCGCTTTGCTCCGTGGCCGGGGCAACAACGTAGACATCTCCCAACTGGGTTAGCTGCCGGTGCATGGCCGCTAATCCCGGGGCGTAGATGCCGTCGTCGTTCGTGAGCAAGATCAGCAAGGAAGTGGGGGAGAAGGGTTCATGGGCCAGGGTTCAGGAAAGCCGGGGCTTGGCGGCAGCTCTTGAATTTGCAATTTTCCTCGCCCGGCCACAACCTCCATGATAATTCGACCCAAGGGCAGTTTCAATCCCTGCACCTCATGGAAATCCGCCACGCGCCCAAACATGGCAGTTGGCGGAACATGCCCGAGACAGAATCGAGCATTCCGTCCCGCAAATGCATCGACCCTCACATCGACGGCAAAGAAATCGTGGCCCGCGAGGTAGCCGCCGGAGAACAGAATCGCAACACCAACCAATCCCAAATCGACGGGCAATTCACGACCGCCGACGCACGCATCCCACAAAAGGACTTTATCCGTCAATCCAAGCCTGTCGAACCACTAGCGTTGCTTCGTGAGTAGGGTGGTGTCAAGCGGAGCTCCCACCAGCGGTCAGGACGATATGCGCTAGGTTGCGATCTTTCACGGAATATCTTGATCGAAGTTGGAAGGGCAGGCAACACAGCCAGGTCCACGTCAGTTCGTCGTCGGATTCACCCCTGCTCGTCGCATCTTCTCTCTTGCTCGCGTCAGAATCGGGCCGATGCTGTTCTCCGGCATGCCGACCACGGTGCCGATCTCCTGATAGGTCTTGCCTTCCAGGTGATACATCCGCACCACGAGGGCTTCGGTCCCTTGCAGACCCTGCAGCAAGTGTTCGACCTCTTCGCGGTCGTCGAATCGTTTTTCCACGGCCGCATGGGGATCGGGGATCGTCTGCGGCGCGTGCGGGGCGGCGGACGACAGTCGCGAGCCGTTGTTATGATTCCCGCGCGCAAGCATGTCGCGGACGACGACGCGGCGGGCAACGACCGTGAGGTACGTTGCCAAACTGCTTTGTCCGCGAAAATTCCGCAAGACGGCGAATTCGTTGCGAATGATGGCCAGGAAGACATCCGCGCACAGGTCGTCGCGGTCCTCGGCCGAGAGGCGCAGGCTCCGCGCCTGGGCCGTATGCCGCACGACGTGCAACACCAAGCCCAAGAAACGGTCGACAAAATCTTCCCATGCCCTGGGTTTCTTTTGTAGGCAGCGGTCGAGCAGATTGCGATCTATCTCGGAAAGTCCCACGCTAACTACCCCTGTGTGATTTAAGAATGCCCCGCAATGTTGGCCGTTTGCAGCGTCTCTCGCACTCGGCCCAAGCCTTGTCTGCGCGCACCGACACCGCCGGAACATTCACAATGCTAATTTGATTCTAATCACGATGGGGGAAAGAAACAAGGCTTATTCCCTGCTTAGTTGGGGGGTGAGTTAAATTTCGGTCAATTAACCGTTGGATTCAATCCCGCGCCCCAATTTCCCAATAGACCCCGTCGAGCCAAGTCCGCCAACTCTCGTACTTGGGATTCTCCAACTTCAAAGTCAGCAAGGGGTTGCGTTTTGGCTTGGCCGGCCGGCGGACGAGCTTCATTTTGGCCTCGGGAGGCGTACGCCCCCCTTTCTTGACGTTACAAGAAAGACATGCACAGACGATATTTTCCCAGGTTGTCGGGCCTCCGCGACTTCGCGGCATAACGTGGTCCAAACTCAGGAGATGGATTGGAAATTGCCGCGCACAATATTGGCATTGATGCCCATCGCGGGCCAGAACATTGCGACGATTCAAATGGACCCCTTGCTTGGGCAGTCGATCGTAGCGCAGCAAGCGAATCACGCGCGGCACTTTGACGTCAAAATTGACGCTTCGGATCCAATCCTCATGCGGCTGCCTGAAGTGACTGTGCGAGCGACTGGCTTCCAGCCAGGAATCGAACGTATAGTTCGCAAAGTTCCCGGCTTCTTCGTGATGAATGACTTCCGCCATTTCCCGACAGAGTAGGGCGAACGCTCGACGAACACCGACAACATGGACCGCCATATAGAGGCGATTGAGTACCAGGACGCTGGCGTGCAATGCGACGGACTGGGGAGGAATTATGGAAAGAGACTCCCCGCCCCCGGTCGATTTTTTCGATCCGGGCGATTTCGCGGCACGATGATTTGCCGACTGCTTTCCGCGCACTGGAAATTCCTTGAGCAGGTCCGCACCGAAAAAGGCGTCGAATCCGAATACCCTACAGAACCCATGACCGATTCATTTTAGCCCATCGAAATTCGACTTGCCAGACCAGGAACAAATAATTTCGGCGACGCATTACCTGTCTCCTCAAAAAGCTAACCCCCCCTTGGAAAAAAATCTTGGCGATACGTCTTGTCACACTAGTTCGTATACCGTTAGGATGGAACTCGTGCTACGAACGGTGAGGGCAACGTCGGCGTGGGGCAATGGCTGCGGTCGGCGTGCAATAGATCCGTTTAAGGTGACGCTCGTTGCCCACAATTCCAACTCATGCCGATTGCGATCGGCACTGTTCAAGGAGCGGGTCCATGATTCGGTATTCGTGCGATGTTTGCAAGCGGGATCTTAACCCACAATTCGATCTTCGCTATGTCGTCAAAATGGAGGTCTTTGCCGCGATGGACACAGGCGGCAGCGAGGACGACGACTCCGACCACCTCCAGGAAATTCAGGATATCTTGGAGCGCCTTGAAGACGACGAAAGCGACGACATCGGCGAAGAAGTTTGCCAGACGCTCCGCTTCGATCTTTGCCCCGAATGTCGCAGTCGGTTCGTAAAGAATCCCTTGGCACGGGAAAACCTTGCGGCAAAAGCGGTTGGGTTCAGCAAGAACTAAGCCGAAGTGCAATAATCGGCTCGGAACTGCGTTTACTCCTATTAGGGCGTGGACGCCTTGCGTCCTGATTTCACCCCTTCGTTGTACTGTTACTTGGAGTTTCCCATGAAGCGTTTCCACGTTCTCCTTCTGGCCCTTAGCCTCCTTGCCCTAGCTGCGATTTCCAGCCGTACGATGGCCGAGGATGGTCCACCCGACGGTCCACCACCGGGCGAACAAGGACCGGGCGGGCCCGATGGCCCAGGTGGCCCCGATGGTCCGGGTGGTCCAGGTGGCCGTGGCGGTCCCGGTGGACAGGGTGGCGGTTTTCATCTGCTGCCGCCATTTGTCGGCGAGTCGCTGAAACTAACCAAAAAGCAGCAAGAGCAGATCGCCAAGCTGGAAAAAGAGACCAAGGCCAAGCTCGATAAAATTTTGACGGCCGATCAAAAGAAGTCGCTCGAACAAGCTCGCCCACCGCGTCCCGGACAAGGCGGCCAGGGAGGGCAAGGCGGCCAGGGAGGTCGTGGACAGGGTGGCCAAGGCGGTCGTGGCGGTCGCGGTCCCGGTGGTCCCGGAGATGGCGGCCCAGGCGGACCGGGTGGTCCTGGTCCTGGTCGCGGCCCGCAAGGCTCAGGCTCGGATTCTTTCTAAATAGAACGAGATCAAGGTGGGCCGCTCGGCCCACTTTGATTTTTCACTACGTGCTTATTTCGTTTCGCGAGATGAGTTCTTTCGTTACGCTTCCAGCGTAATCATCTCCACTTCAATCGAAATTTCTCCCGCAGTGAAGGCATATCCGTTCGTCGGCCGTGCTTTGGCGGGTGGGGCGTTGGCGGGCGGGGCGTTGGGTTCTCGTTCATCTGCGCCTACGATGATTCTGGCCATCGCAACCGGCAAGCGAAATCTGCGCGGGCCGATGCTGCCGGGGTTCAAGTAGATGACGCCCTGCGTCTGCCGCACTGCCGGCTCGTGCGTGTGGCCGTAAACGACAAAATGAAAGCCGGCCGCTGCCGGATCGAGGTCGATCTGTTGCAGGTCGTGGAGGACGTAGATCAATAGCTCGCCCGCCTCGACGATTTGGGTCTCGGACAACTCGCTGGTCCAGGCAGGTCGATCGACGTTCCCGCGGATGGCATATACCGGGGCGATGCGCTGCAATTGTGGGATGATGTCGGGGCCACCGATATCGCCGGCGTGGACGATCAAATCGACTCCTTCGAGGGCCGCCAAGGCCTCGGGCCGTAGAAGCCCGTGCGTATCGGAGATGATTCCTATCGTTTTCATGCAATGCTCCTCTGTTTTTGCGGTTGCCAAAGTGCCCAATCTATGATATCTGAAAGAAATCGGATCGGTCGGGCATACCGGACCACTTCCGCCTGGCGGCGAGCCTGCGCATCGAGGAGAAAATTCCGCACGTCTACCGGCCCAGCCGACTTTCCCGTACAATTGCCGGTGAATTTGGTGCAAAGTTGATCGATCATCGCAGGAGCCTCCCATGGCGCAGGATTCGCCGATTCTTCCCGCAAACGTTTTGAGGGCGGTAAAGCAGAAGCTAGAAAGCTTGC
>JANXOJ010000585.1 GCA_025353625.1 Planctomycetota bacterium
AGTAAGCCGACGTGGTAGAATACCTATGGGTGTTCCACCCGGTCGGCTTTTTTTCGTTCTAAATTTGATAGGAGATAATAATGGACGCTGATGAACCCGTGACAGTCTATACGGTCAATAATCCGTTTATTGCAGAAATCATTAAAACGGCCCTTCAAAGCGAGGACATCTCATGTCAATTGGATGGAGAGGGGCAAGCCGGGCTGTCCGACATTCTCGAGATTGGCATCCTCGTTCGAGCGAAAGATGCAGACCGCGCACGCAAAATCATTGAGCAGAGTGAGGCCAAGCACGCGGACCTGGAGGAAGATGGTGCCGACGAACTTGATCGAGAAGCGGAAGACCACCCTCCCGGAGCGTAAGGCTCTGCGCCCGAAGAGAAAGTTAAAACCATCGCACCCCAAGACCAGTTCGTTCGTTTGATCGGGGCAACCGCCGTGGTTGTCGCCGCGCTGTATCTGGCCAAAGGCGTGTTGGTTCCGCTGACGTTGGCGGTGCTGCTAAGTTTCCTGCTAAGCCCAGTGTGCGATTGGTTCGAGCGGCGCGGGCTGGGCCGAATCCCGGCGGTATTGGTAACGGCAATCCTTGGCTTTGCGGTGCTTGGCATCGCAGCCTGGATGGCGGTGGTTCAAATGACCGCCTTGGCTCCAAAGATGCCTGAGTACCAAGACAATCTGCAAGCAAAACTTCATTCGGTGAACGACTACTTCATCGCCACGTTAGGCAAGGTTACAAAAACCGCCGAGGACATCGGAAAGAATCTTCCGCAAAGGGAACAAGCCAAAGCACCCGAGGGGACCGACCAGCGGCCCTACACGGTTCGCGTCCTTTCTGCACCGCTCAGTTCCCTTCAGCTACTTGGTGGAGCATTTGGCACGCTAATTGATGGATTGGGATCGTGTGCCGTCGTCGTTATTCTCGTAGTTCTCATTCTCGTCCGGCGAGAAGACTTGCGCGATCGCTTCATCCGCTTGATGGGCAAGGGGCACGTCACCCTGACGACTCAGATGCTCGGAGACGCGGCCACTCGGTTGAGCCGATACTTGTCGATTCTGTTTCTCATAAATCTTGCATTTGGCATTACCGTCGGCATCGGCCTGTATGCCATCGGAATTCCCAATTCAATCCTGTGGGGCCTTCTGGCCGC
>JANXOJ010000620.1 GCA_025353625.1 Planctomycetota bacterium
CCGCCGCGCGCCGAATCCAGCCGCCAAAGCCCCGGCGACGAGCAATGCTAGCGTACTCGGTTCGGGAACGGCCACTACTCCGGGCGAAGCGGTTGGCGTCGATGCCACCGCACCAGCAGCTACCGACGGATCGAGGACGAGAGTGCCACCGCCGGCCACCGTCACGTTCGATCCATCCACAACCGAACCGATCGTGCCTAGCGTCACGGTGCCGCTGTTTACGTTGAGGCCACCACTAAAGGTGTTGTTGGCACCGATTAGAATCAGATTACCGGCACCATCCATCGAGATCGGATTTGCACCGCTGATATCGCCGCTGAGCTTCAATGTGCCGTTTGCCGCCGGGATAAAACTGCCGGAACTGGCCAAGGTGACCGTGCTGGCAATCGTTTGCGAGCTGCTATCGATGACGTTGATCGTGGCCGGGCCGCTGTTGCTCTTGAGCGTCAAGCTGCCGCCGGTCAGAGCATAGTTGGAGCTGCTGAAGATCAGGGCCTTGAGACTCGGATTGATGCCGGCTAGGCTGATGTTCGTAATCGCGCCTGAGCCGCTGAAAGTTGCCGAATCGACATCGGCATACGCCAGGAAGAGGCCCGGCGCCGCATGGGCCGAATCGGCTGCGTCGGTCCAGCTTGGGTTGCCGCTGAAAAGCGATCCGCTGCTGCTCGTCCAAATCGCATTGCCGCTGGTTACCTGGGCTGAATAGCCTACGGAAACATTGATCGGGGACTCGCCCGTCAAACCTTCCGAACCGGTCGCAAGCGTTACGCTGCCGCTAAGCGCGCCCGCGACGGGTGTGCCCGAGAGAGTGCGACTATCCGTAACCGCCGCCGCATTAAAGGTGGCGTTCGTACCTCCACCGACCGATAGGCCATTGGCATCCGGGCCGCCGTTGGCTACCGTCACTCGAGTGAAGTGGTTGTCGTCGCCTGCCGTTGCCAAAGTGATTCCCTGACTAACCGACTGGCCGACGTGGATGAGACCAAAATTAGTTGAACCGGCAGTGACGACGCGGTTCTGCACGGAAGTGCCGGCATAACCGACGCTCACATTGGCATAGCTGCCTTCACCGGTAAGTCCTTCACCCGTCACCGGCAGGCCAACCGAGCCGCTTACCGCGCCTGGGGCGTAGGTACCCGAGGCAAGCGAGTAGCTACTGGTGGTCGTGGCCGAATTGAAGAGTGTGCCGTTGACCGTTACGCGCGTGACACTGACGTCGCCACCCGTCGTCGAAAGCGTGCTGCCACCGCCGACGCTTTGGCTCGTCATAAATCGACCCAGGCCAACCGACGATGCGGTGACCGTCCTCTGGGTAACCGGGGTGGCCGAATAACCGACCGGCACGTTAATGGGCGACTCGCCCGCGAGACCTTCACCGGTGGTTGTAAGCGTCAGCAAGGTTCCGCTGGAGGCGACGCTGCCAACGTTACCGAGTGCGTTTGCGGTTCCGCTAGTGATCGTGCCATTGAAGACGGTACCGGCCACGTTGACGCTCGTGAAGAGGCTGTTGGCTCCGGTTGAAGCAAGGTTCGTCACCCCGCCCACGCCGGTCAGGCTAGCACCGGAAATCTGGCGGCCAATGCTAACCGACGATGCGGTGACGACGCGGTTCTGCACGGAAGTGCCGGCATAACCGACGCTCACATTGGCATAGCTGCCTTCACCGCTAAGTCCTTCACCCGTCACCGGCAGGCCAACCGAGCCGCTTACCGCGCCTGGGGCGTAGGTACCCGAGGCAAGCGAGTAGCTACTGGTGGTCGTGGCCGAATTGAAGAGTGTGCCATTGACGGAGATGCGGGTAAAGCTGTTGTCACCACCCGTGGTGGAAAGCGTGCTGCCGCCGCCGACGCTTTGGCTCGTCATGAAGCGGCCCAACGAGACGGATGATGCCGTTACGGTACGCTGAGCGACCGCCGTGGCCGTGTAACCGACCGCCACGTTAATGGGCGACTCACCGGTGAGACCTTCTGCCGTTGGCGTGAGTGTGGCGAGGGCACCGCTGGCCGCCACGCTGCCGATATTGCCGGTAGCAGTGGCCGTCCCGCTGGTCGAACCGTTGTACGTCGTGCCGTTGATGGTCACGCGGGTGAACGAGTTGTCGGCACCGGCGGAACTGAGGTTAGTGGTGCCGCCAACACCGGTCAAGCTCGCCCCAGAAATCTGACGGCCGAGATCGACGGACGACCCCAAGACCACGCGGTCTTGCACCGAGGTACCGCTGTATCCGACGCTCACGTTGGCATAGCTGCCCTCGCCGGTAAGACCTTCACCGGTCACCGGCAGGCCGACCGAGCCGCTTACCGCGCCGGGGGCATAGGTGCCGGAGGCCAACGCGTAGCTACTGGTGGTCGTGGCCGAATTGAAGAGCGTGCCGTTGACGGAGATGCGGGTAAAGCTGTTGTCGGCGCCCGTGGTAGAAAGCGTGCTGCCGCCGCCGACGCTTTGGCTCGTCATGAAGCGACCCAGGCCAATCGACGAAGCGGTGACCGTTCTCTGGCTTACTGCCGTAGCCGTGTAACCGACAGCCACGTTAATGGGCGATTCGCCCGTGAGTCCTTCGCCGGTGGTTGTAAGAGTCAATAAGGTTCCGCTGGAGGCAACACTGCCAACGTTACCGATTGCGTTTGCGGTTCCGCTGGTGTTCGTACCATCGAAAACGGTACCGGCCACGTTGACGCTCGTAAAGAGGTTGTTTGCTCCCATCGAGACAAGGCTCGTCACCCCTCCCACGCCGGTCAGGCTAGCACCGGAAATCTGGCGACCAATGTTGATCGACGATGCCGACACAACGCGATTATCGACAACGGTGCCGGAGACGTTCACCGTGGCTGCGCCGTTATCGTTGCCTTGTCCGACACCAGCCGTATTCGTAGCCAAGTTAGTTACAGTGATCGTGCCGCTCTTGGTGCCGGCGGTGCCCGTATTTAGGCCCACGTTGACGGTCGCGACGCTACCAAAGTTGACGATTGGATTGGAGGTCGATGTCGATCCGTCGCCGGTAGCAACGATCGAGGCATTCGTCGAAAGTGCGCCCGATCCATTGCTGTTTAAGGCAACGCTGGTTGTGGCGGACAGACTGAGCATAACGCGGCCAAAGGACTGCGTGGTACTCGTCGTTTGCAGCGAAGCGGTAGGCTCGGTATTGCCGAGCCAAAGCTTGCCGCTATTGCCCGCGATCAAGAGATCCAATTCCTTGGTTCCGAGGTTCAGGTTCAACGAATAGTCGGCGGGAACCGTGCCGCCGCCAATGAAGCCCAGCGCGAAGTTACTGGCATCGGTCAGTACGGTGGAACCGAAGCCGATGAGCTTGTACGTGCCCTTGGCCGTCGGGCCGGTAACCTTGACCGCCGCCAAGTCCGCACTACTGCTGACGCCCAAAGCACCCGCGACGTTCAGCGAGTCGTAGCTGGAGCTGCTCGCGATATCGAACCGCATGGTCGATAGGCTATTGAGCGTCAGACCGCCGACGGTGGGCGAGTCAATGCCGCCGTTGCCGCCTGGGCTGATGCTATGGGCACCCGTGCCGGCGACGACCGTACCGGCAATCGAGCCGGCACCGGGAACGCTGGCGAAGGTGCCTCCATTGAGCGTCACGTTGCCCGAGCCGAAGGCCGATCCGGTGGTATTTCCGAAGACCAACGTACCTGCATTGAGCGTGGCACCGCCGGAAAACGTGCTGGGCGTAGTGACCGTCAAGGATCCGCTGCCGGTCTTGAAGAGGGCCAATGTGCCAGAAGAATTTTGGATGGTGCCCGCAAAAGTGCTGGTTGCGTCGCCGTTGCCGACCGTGAAGGTGGGCGTGCCACCAGCCACCGTATCGACGATACCGGTGCCGGAAAGGCCGCCCACACCCGCGCTGAGTGCATTCAAATCGAGGGTTGCGTTGACGTTTGCGGAAGTCGCGCTCGGCAAGCCAGTAGCTGCACCAACTTGTAACGTTCCAGCACTTACGGTAGTGGCACCGGTGTAACCGTTCGTGCCGTAGACGGATAGGAGGCCGCCACCTGCTTTCGTCAATCCGCCGCTGCCGGAAATAGTGCCGCTGTTGGAGTAAACGAACGTCGAGCCGACCTGAATCGTCGAGGCCGTGTTGGTGACGCTGATATTGCGCGCCGAGCCGACATTGCCCTGGATGGCCAGCGTGCCGGGACCAATCGAGACCGCGCCGCCTATTGCACCCAGGTTGTTGTCGTTTGCGACCGCCACGGTTCCGCCGCTAATCGTCGTGCCGCCGGTATAGTTGTTCGATGCCGTCAACGACACGATGCCGTTGCCATTGGCAATCAGCGTGCCCGTGCCGGTAATGCTGCCTCCAAGGGTAATGGGGCCGTTGGCCGCGTTCAAGATGCCGTTGACGCCCAAGGCAACGGACTTGTTGGTGTTAATTCCCGCCGAGGTCCGAGATGCAAGGACGCCGCTTCCCGAACCGGAAAAACTGATTCCGGATGCCGTGTTTCCGCCGTTGAGGCCGGTGGTATCGGATACGAGCGTCAGGTCGGCAATTCCGATCGAACCGGTAAACGTGTTGCTGTTGGTTAGGGTCCACGTGCCGCCCGTTGGGCCTTGACCGCCGAGCTGTAGCCCGACTGGATTCGCTCCGTTATTGGAAAGGACACCGACAACGTTTCCGCTGCCCGCCCCGAGGAGAATCAGCGTACGTCCAGCTGTGTTGGCCGTTACGTTACTCAAGGAGAGGACCGATCCGGCATCGACCTGAATGCCCGTCGAACCGCCGCCGGAAGTCATCGTAATCGTTCCCGTGATCGCGTTTGTTCCGCTGACGCTGCGGATCATTCCATTCCCAAGCGAGTCGCCGTACGTGCCCGAGGTTGTAAACGGGTTGGCCAGCGTAATGTTGTTGGACAACCACAATTGCCCCGCGATAAAGCTTGCGCTGTTGGTTACAAGCGTTAGCGTGCCGGTGCCGAGCGCGGCACTGTTGGTTACAGATAGCACGCCAAAGCTACTGCTGTTGGCCGCAGTTAGATTGATGCCGCCGGTAAAGTTGTTCGACCCAGAAATGACAATCGTTCCACTGCCGACTTTGCCGAGAGCTAACGCACCGGTGCCGTTGGAAAGTATGCCGGAGTAGGTGCCGGAGGCGTTGCCGTTACCCAAGGTGAGCGTGGCGGCGGCGCCGTTGTCGATCACCGGGCCGGGGCCGGTGAGGAGGCCAACGCCGGTTGCAAAACCGTGCAGATCGAGCACTCCGCCGTTTACGTTCATGGTGTTATTGACGCTTCCGAACGAAATGTTGGCCACGCCTGCCTGCAACGTACCGCCGCTAATCGTGGTGCCGCCGGTAAAGGAGCTGGTTCCCGAAAGAACCTGCACGCCGTTGCCCGACACGATGAGGCTCAGCGACGAGCCGGCACCGCTATTCTTGAGGGCGGCACTTCCGGAAACGCTGCCGGACGTGGGATTCAGGATTAAATTGACGGACGTACCCGCCGCCGCATTGTCGATCGAGCCGGCACCGCCGGTCAGTCCGGCAATCGTTTCGCTGTTGCCGTTCAAGTCGATCGTTCCATTGGAGGTGACTAGCGCGGTGTCCGGTATGACGCCGCTCGTGCCCAACTTGATCGTTTGACCGGCACCGCCGACGAGGCCGCCGACCCAATTGTTGGCCGTATTGCTGATGACGAAGTTCGTAAAGATCGTCGAGAGCGTGCCGGTGCCGGTGATTTGGCCGCTCAGGGTATTAACGAAGGCAGTTGCGCCGTGGGCACCGATCGTCGCACTGGCATTCAACGTAATCGTGCCGCTATAGGTATTGCTGCCTTCCATGCGGATCGCGGCAGCCGTGTCGGTATAGGCACCGGCACCCGAAATGAAGAAGTTCTGAGTAAAGGGGCTCGTATAGGAACTTCCGATAAAGGCCTGGGCATTGGTATCGACCGTGATCGGCCCTGGTCCCCACGAGGATGGGGCACCGCCCGACGCCGGTGCCGGAATATCGAGCCGATGCTGATTACCAGTTTCCAATGCTTGAATGTGAACGCCGCCGCCAAAGGAGTTGCCAGAATTGCTGAGCGTCACTTCGCCATCGGTTGTTATCGACGTCGTTCCGCCAGAAATTAGGCCGGTCACGGAGGTAGCGGCGGTGGCGGCGGGCAAACCGGCAATTTTCACGCTGGTCGTCACGGCGCTCGTCAGGTTGTGGCCGGGCGCGGAATACCAAATGTTCGGATAGGTAACCATCGAGCCGGTGCCGTCAAATACGAAGCCATCGTCTGCCGAAATATTGGCAACGATGCCGTTGGACCCAAGATCGACCTTGCCGCTGCTCAGCCATCCCTGGATGGTCGTCGCTCCGGACGGGCTGGTGCTCGTCGCGCTGAGTTGGCCGGGAAAGGTGACGAGGATCGTCGAAGCCGGAAAAGTCGACGCGGATCCAAACACCAAGGAGCCGCTCGCGACGGTAACCGTTGAGGTCAAGCCAAGGGAGCTATTAACGGTCACATTACCGCCGTTAATGAGCGTGGGGCCGGCGTAATCGTTGCCGCTGCTGGAAAG
>JANXOJ010000635.1 GCA_025353625.1 Planctomycetota bacterium
CCGCTGAGGGCTTTGGCGGCGGTGATTCGCGGTGCCGATCGTCTGCGGACGAGCCTCATCCCCAGTTTACTCGCCGCTCGGAAGACCAACGAGTCGCTGTCCAACAGCCCGATCGAGCTGTTTGAAACGGCCAAGATTTACTTGCCCGCCGAAAAGCTCCCAGAGGAATTATGGATGCTTGGATTGAGTAGCGGTCGCCCCTTCCGCAACGTTCTCGGCGTCGTGGAAGCGATACTGGCTGCGCTGAATCCTAAGTTGGATCTGACGGTCGAAGATGCCGATGTGGCATTGCTCGATCCCAGTGCCTCGTGCCGCCTGCTTCTCGAAGGAAAGCTGTTCGGCTACGTTGGGCAATTGAGCGCGGCGAGCCAAAAGCGGTTCGACCTTCGCGCCGGGACGACCGTGGCCGAGCTTACGCTCGCGCCGCTCGTCGATCGTGCCGAATTGGTCCCGCAATACGTGCCGCTGCCGACCTTTCCGTCCGTTTCGCGCGATTTGAATTTCGTCGTCGATGAGGCCGTTCGCTGGGCACATCTTGCCGCCACGATTCGCCGCAACGGCGGGCCAACGTTGGAGAGCCTCGACTATCGCGACACCTATCGCGATGCCGATCGACTCGGCCTAGGGAAAAAAAGCCTCTTGCTTTCCATTAACCTTCGCTCGAAGGAGGGCACGCTCACCAGCCAACAGGCCGATGACGTTCGCGACCGCATCGTCGCCGCCTGTCGCCAGGAGCACGCCGCCGAATTGCGCGCGTGAAACGGCCCGTCCACGTAGTCATCACGGTGCGGGGGGCTGCGGGGCGCGGTTCATCATCATGCCTTGCAGCGCTTGCACGTACTCTCCGCAGGCCTTGAGCAAATCGGCAGGGACGGCGACATGAATTTGCACCTCGGCATTTAATGCCTTCACGGCGATACCGACCGGAGGGCTTTTTGGGAACCGCGGAAAGTTAAACTCCGCCGGAATCAAGCCGTCTTGACGCAATGTGCCAAACAAAATCCGCTGGACCAAGGTCGCATAGCCGCGAATACTCACATAGACGACACCCTGGGCACCGGTCGGCAGCATGGCCTTGACGATCGCCACGTCGGCATCCGCCGCAAGGCTCCTCTTTGGATCTTTGATTACGTTCATCGCGGTCGCCATCCGCTCCTTGGAGATGCCCGCGCCGACAAAAACCGTATGCTCATCGACCGGCACATAATACATGACCATCTTGCCATCGGGGCCGAACATCGCGTCCATCATGGCCGGATTGCCAGCCGTGCCGGGCATCTTGGAGAAATCGAACGTCATCTCCTGCTGCACGGCGGGCTTTCCGGCAATCTCGATTTTGGTAATGATCATGGGCTTCACGGCCCCATCCTTGGCTTCCTTGAGCAGTTCGTTCATCGCCTCTTGCTTCTTCAGCGTTTTGGCGAGGAATTCCTGGGCGTTATCGACGTGCAACGTGCCGTAGATATTACTGTAGATTGGCTCGCCGCTCTTGCCGATTTTCATGCACATTGCCATGGACCGAACGGAAAGAATATCTTCCGTGGAAAGTTTTTGCATCTTTTCGGCTTGCTCGGCATTGAGTCCAAACATCTTTTGATTGCTTTTGAGAATAGCCGTTGAAAAGCTCATGTAGCGTTCGATCATCTTGCCTGGGCTGATGCCGCCCCCTGCCAGAACGAACGATCCGCCGGGGATGCCTTCGAGAAGGTCGTTGTTGGGGGCGGAGATTTCGGCAATCGATTTGGCCACTTCGCCGCCGGAAGCAAGCTTGGCGCGCACGACGAGCCGAATCGCACCTTCCTTATCGACGCGAAGGCCCAAGGCGGCCCGCGAGATTTCTTTGGACGAGCCTTCGATCAGTTGTCGGTAGATGTCGAGGGCGGGGCCGATTGCTGCGACGTCGATGCCGGGGGCGTTGTTCGCGCCCGCCTCGCTGAGGGCCTTCTGCATCTTCTCGAGTTGCTCGCTAGCCAGTTTGGCGAAGACCTTGATTCCCGCCGTCGTGGCCACAAGACTGCAATCGTTTTCGGCGAGCCAAGGGCCGATATCGGAAACGTCGGCGGCAACCGCTTCTTTAGATTGGATGGCGCTTTCGAGCGCGGCGCGGTCCTTGGCTGCGGCGATCAAGGCATAGCCTTCGCGTTGGGCCACAACGAGCTGCTCCGACCCGATTTTCACTTCGGAGATTGCATCCCCGGCCTTCGAGACCTCGAAATTGCCGAGAAACGCTTTGTAGTCGGTGACGGCAACGAAGAAGACCATACCCGGCTCGTTGTCGGATTTGCCCGGCAGCACGATGAAACCGGCAGACCCCTTATCGTCGATGCCGCCTTTTGCACCGACTTGTTGTTTGACCAAATCCAGCACGCTGATTGCCGGGGCATGGACTATCGCGGCCAACTTTTGGATCTTGGCATCGGCATCTGCGGAGCGATTCACGGCCCCCCAAGCAAGCGCATTGCCTGGAACGATCTTAAACGCATCGTCGGCTGCCGCAGCCCAAGTTGAAAGTAAAGCCAGAAATAAAACCGCCGCCGCAAGATTTGCAGATCGTTGGGACATGGAAGAAACTCCACTGCCAGTGGTATGGGGTGAAAAACGCCAAGCAAAGCAGGTATCAACCTACCATAGTACGGTAGGAATGTCAAAAAAATGACCCGTGTTTTGTCGCTGCTTGTTTTTACGGCCAGTCTTGCTAGAACTAGAATTCTCGTGGTCGAGCTGCGATTATCCCGGAGCCATTGGCGAATATCGCTCCGTCGCCGATGGCTCCCGGTTAGCCGAGACGCGGTTAACGCCACTTTTGCGGCACGCACGGTATAAGGCGGTTAGCATGAGCATGGAGTTGAAAATCGTCCTCCCCGATTGCATGACCTTTCCATGTAACGATGGTTGCTGCAAGTACGGTGCCGACGTTTGGCCGGCCGAACGAGATATCTTGATCGTCAGCGGCCATGCGACGGCCGATGACTTTGAAGGCCCCGAGGAAGACGAAGAGGGCGACCTTCTTTACCGCACGCGCATCGGTTCGCGAGGATGCGTGTTCTTGAACGCGGTTCGCGGCTGCCGACTGCACCTGCTCGGAACGAAGCCCGAGGTATGCCGCCTCGTGCCGCGCGATCGTGACGAAGCCGAGCGGATGTACTTGCTCGATGCCATGCCGTGCTATCCGACTTACGCCGACTTTCGCCAGGAATAGCCTATCAGTCCGATCGCGCCGGCGGCAAGTAGAACGAGGGTCGACGGTTCGGGCACTGCCGTGATGGCATAGACGATCCCTCCGGTTCCGCCGGACGAGGTGTTGGTGACGAGGGCATACAACTCGCCATTGGCGTCCTGGCCGAAACCATGCACGGTCAGACCGTTAGGAAGGACGCCGGCTCCAAACTGCGGCAGCAAAAACTCGTCGATCGCTCCGGTATTCAAGTCGGCATAGAAGAGGCGGCCGTCGGCACGGGTTGGACTGGCGCGAAGGGCCAAGTCGCCAAAGACATACTTGCCGGACAATTCGGGGATGCCGCTGCCGCGATAGACGAAACCGCCCGTGATGGAGATGCCGTCGCCGTGGTCGTACTCCAGAGTTCCCGACGTACCGGAAATGGGGTCGGTCAACCCAGCCGGGCTGCCCGAGCTACGGACGGTAACCGAGCCGGACGACTGGTTGAAAAGAAAGTCGCCCTCTTTGACCGCCCAGCCATAGTTGGCACCCAAGGTGATTCGGTCGATCTCCTCAATGGTGTTCTGGCCGACATCCGCCGCAATGAGTTGTCCATTCGCGGTGTCGAACGAGAAGCGGTAAGGGTTGCGAAGCCCGTAGGCGTAAATCTCTTTGACTTGACCGGCTCCCTGAAATGGATTGTCGCCCGGAATCCGGTACTGGCCATTTCCGCTTAGGGAGTTCGTGCTGCTGCTCGTCAGCGCGGGGTTCAGGGGGTCGATGCGAAGCATTTTTCCGAGGGGAGTCGTTAGGTTCTGGCCATTCCCGCCCGTCGCGACGATGTGGCTCGCACCAACGTCATTTGCATTGCCGCCATCGCCGGTTCCCAGATAAAGATAGCCGTCCTGGCCAAAGGCGATCGTACCGCCGTTGTGGTTGTTCGCATTCTTTCCGAACGAGATAATTTGGCGACGAGACGTGGGATCGATCGCATTGGGGTCGGTGGCACTAAGCTTCCACTCGTTGATGGCATTCATGTAACCTTGGCTAGCACCGTTGGGGGCAGCGTACGTGGGACTCCCACCCGATGGAATCAATTCGCTGTTATAGGTATACAGCGTATGGAAACCGGGGCTGCTAGCGTTATTGAAGTCCGGATGAAAGGCTAGTCCCAATAGTCCACGTTCGTCGTTAGCGTTGGTTGTGAGAAGCGGGGGTGAGACGCGGCTTTGGATATTGAGCGCGGGAGTGGAGAGAAGACTACCGTTTTGAATGATTCTTATCAGTCCGTTCTGTTCCAGAACGAACAAGCGGCTGGGGTCGCCCGGCTCGCTAATCGCATAGTCTGGGGCAGCCATTCCGGTCGCAATCGGCTGTAGGTTGATTGCGATGGTTCCTTTGGGGATGGAGGGCAGGTAGGGCCCGCCGTGAGCACCCGAGCCAAGAGCCATGACGGCAAGACCGGCGGCAATGTAAATCCTTCTAAAATTCACGATACTTCTCCCTACGACGAAGGAGCCTATTTGCCCAAGGCGGTGCAAAATCTTCCGTTGCGCAGCTTGTACGCGGATGCGAAAATTGCGGCAGCGCACAAGAGAATCCAAGTACTCGGTTCCGGAACGACCGAGAAATCAATCGTCAGGGTTGGCTGCCCGCTGCCCGATTCGCTAGAAGCAAACTGTCGCGCCGACGTCGGTAAAGGAGCTGGAGGCGACGAATTCATCAATATCCAACCAAAATTGGAACCGGGCGAATCGAGCCAATTTTGGACATCCGTCACGAGGCCGGCCTGGGAGCCAACCGTGTATTGGCCGTTGCCGGAAAACGTCTCCGTGCCGCTCACACCGCCGAAATCACCACCCGGCGACGACCATGTGTCGGTATTGTAAAGGCGGTAGTTCCAGGTGGCGTCGCCGGAGGTCGGCGAGCCGCCGCTGCCTGAGCCGATGGATGTGCCCTGTCCCCAGGCAGCCATCAGGGGGTGAAATTCAAAGTCCGCCGTTCCTCCGGGCCCGACCTTCGTTTGCGTCAAACTGAGCGAGACCGAATTAATGATGGCCCCCGCCGGGACGTTGCCGGCAACGTTGAATTGCATCAGCGCGCGTCGCTCCCCACCGCTCGGGGTAACTCCCGTAAAGAGACCGCCCAAGGCATTGCTGTTGTCGCTCTCGCTATAGATCGAGTTGTCTTGACTGGGAAGGATACTGATCGTGCCGCCCAGAGCGGCTGAGCCGCATAAGGCTGCAATCATCAGCGCACCGATAAAAACCGACTGTAGCCTTCTCATCGTTGTAAATCCCTAAAGTAACAAGACAACACTAAAACTACTTGTGAGGCAATGTCCGATCACGCAGTGCAAGTGAAATGAGCGGGCATGGACCCACCGGATGATGTTTCCGGCAATTGAGCGTTTGCTAGATTCTTGAACCGACCCACCAACGAATAAATTCGCGGGCAAAATGCTTGAGATCGGCTTTTCTAGCGGGGAATGTCCGTATCGACGCAACCGCACGAGTGGAGTAAAGCGGAGCGAAGTTATTGTACGGACGGAACGCTGCCTCGTAATGGGGTGTGTTTCTGAAGGTTGTTTAATTTTCCAATCACTCAGCCTTCGTTGTACACCTCGACTGCTAGCTTGTCAAGCGTTTTGTCGGAAATGTCAGGAAACCGGCAAAGCCCAGGTATTTTGCGGTTCGGGCGTCTCGCCCGCCGCAATAAATGCGAGCGAGACGCCCGAACCACAATTCCAGCAACGGCAAGGCTCAGAATTTGCGGATATCCTGTCGGAAGTGC
>JANXOJ010000660.1 GCA_025353625.1 Planctomycetota bacterium
CGGCCACGGTCTACTCGATCGATGGCCAACATGAGGAAGAAGTTTGAAGAAACAAATACCCCCGGCATATCGAACCGACATGCCGGGGGTTTTTTTATACTGCTGGATGGCTAGGGTAAGGTCGCTGTTTCCCTACTCAGCGACCGCCAACAGACTTTGATCCTGCTTCAACACGAAAGTCCGATCGACCGAGCAAAGCTGGCGATAAACGATGCGAACATAATGGCCGTCGGCCTTCTGCAAGCGAACGGAGCCGTCTTGGAAGCTGACGAAACGGGCCTCGATCTTATACTCGCCACTGGCATCCGTCCACATACGAAATGTGTGGACATCGTTGATACCGAACGGATCGTCCGCCTTATCGGTCTTGGGCTTCTCCGGAGCCTTGGGTGCATCCAGAGCCTTGGGTGCCTCGGGGGCCTTAGGGGCTTCCGGCGGCTTCGGATCGTCGGGAACCTTTGCCGGCTCCGGTGCCTTGGGTGCTACCGGTGCCTCCAGTGTCTTGGGTGCTTCGGGCGGCTTCATCTCCGGTTTTGGCACGGTTTTCGGCTCGGCGGGGATCTCGACATCCTTAACGGCTGGTTTCGCTGGCTCTGGTTTTGCCGGCTCGGGTTTTGCCGGTTCCGGCTTCGCAGGCTTGGCCGCATCCATCTTAGGCAATTCCGGCTTTGGAGCATCGGCTATTGGCAATTTGTCAACGACGGTAGCCGCTGGCGAAACCGCTGAAACAGCAGCTTCCCCACAGCCAGAGCATGCAGGTGCGGCCTGACAGCAAGATTCGGTAGGTGCGGCCTGACAGCAAGATTCGGTAGGTGCGGGTTGGCAGCACGACTGCGTTTGAGTGCTTTCACAACATTGCCGGTGACCGCAACGCCGAATAACGCGGTTCATGCAACGACATGCAAAGGCCCCGTCGCACATAACCAAAAAGGCCACGGCGGCGGTCGCAAAAATGATTCCAATTCGACGCGTCATCATCAAGGTTCTCCGGTTTCCACAAAGCAAAACAATCGTGGCCAAACTACGCCGATCGCGCCCATCGAACACTCGTTTCAATCAGCACGAATCGGCTAATAGTTCTACAATAATTACCCGCCGCGGATTTCGCAACGCAGAGACACGGATTTTTGGCCCTCGGACGGAATAATTCGCATCGAAACCCATCTTTTGGGTGGATTATCGCGCGAATTATCCTCCGCGTCCCTGGCGGTCCACCCCATTTTTCGCCATATTGGTCGATTGGGCTTTGAAATTAGTTCTCGGCAAAGGAAGCAGCGGTGCCTGAAACACATTCCACAACCATTCTCACCGTTCGCCATCGCGGCGTGGTCGCCATCGGCGGCGACGGCCAAGTGACGGTGGGCAATACGATCGTGAAGGCCGACGCGGTCAAAATCCGCCGCCTTACGGAACAGAAGGTTCTTACCGGTTTCGCCGGGGCCAGCGCGGATGCCTTTGCCCTCATGGAGCGATTCGAGGCCAAGCTCAAGGACTATCCGGCCAATATGCCGCGTGCGGCAACGGAACTGGCTAAAGAATGGCGAACCGACCGAGCATTGCGGCGGCTGGAGGCCCTGATGGCCGTGGTCGATGCCCGGCATACGCTGCTGTTGACCGGCAACGGCGATGTTATCCAGCCGACGGACGGCGTGCTGGGCATTGGTTCCGGCGGCAATTTTGCCGTGGCCGCCGCACGCGCAATGCTCAAGTACAGTTCGCTCTCGGCTGCCGAAATTGTTCGCGAGGCTCTGCTCATTGCCTCGGGCATCGACATTTATACCAATACCAACATCGTCGTCGAGGAACTTCCGTGCGAGACCTGACTCCCCGTGAAATCGTTACTGAATTGAATCGGCACATTGTCGGCCAGGACGCTGCCAAGCGGGCAGTCGCCGTGGCCATTCGCAATCGCTGGCGACGGCAGCAATTGCCTGAAGAAATGCGGCAAGAGGTCGCGCCGAAAAACATCATGATGATCGGCCCCACGGGCGTCGGCAAGACCGAGATCGCTCGGCGGCTCGCCAAGCTGACCGGTGCGCCCTTCATCAAGGTGGAAGCGAGCCGATATACCGAGGTGGGCTACTACGGCCGCGATGTGGAGAGTATGGTCCGCGAGCTTCTCGACAACGCCATTGCTCTCATCCGTCAGCAGGAGAAGGAAAGCGTCAAGGAAGATGCCCAACGGCGTGCCGAGGAACGGCTGCTCGATCTCTTGGCCCCCAGCCCGCCCTCTTTTGATACGACGTCCGACGGCCCGGAATCGCCGGAACGCTATCAGCGGACTCGGGAAAAAATGCGTACGATGTTGATTGCCGGGCAGTTGGACGAACGCCGCGTTGAATTGACTATCGAGCAGAAGGCCGTGCCGATGATGTTCACCGGCATGGGCATGGAGCAGATGGATGTCGATCTCCAGGGCATGTTGGAGAAGATCGTGCCGCGGAATACGAGCCACCGTGAGATGACGGTTCGCGAGGCCCGCCGGGTGATTTTTGAGCAGGAATCCGACGCACTGATTAACGCCGAGAAGGTCAACAGCATGGCCATCGACCTTGCCGAGAATCTCGGCATTATCTTCCTGGACGAGGTCGATAAGATCGTCGCCAGCGAGTCGGGCCACGGGGCCGACGTCTCGCGGCAGGGCGTACAGCGCGATTTGCTGCCGATCGTTGAAGGAACGACGGTGCAAACGCGCCACGGCTACGTGAGGACCGATCACATCCTCTTTATCGCGGCAGGGGCCTTCCATCGCGCCAAACCGAGCGACTTAATGCCCGAGTTGCAGGGCCGTTTTCCAATCCGCGTGGAACTGAGCGATCTGACCCGCGATGATTTCATCCGCATTCTCACCGAACCTCGCGGGGCGTTGACGAAGCAGTATCAGGCACTGATGGGAACCGAAAAGTGCGAACTGGTCTTTACCGAAGGCGCCGTACATTCCTTGGCGGAATATGCCTTTCAGGTGAATCAGCGGACGCAAAATATCGGTGCGCGGCGGCTCAATACGATTATGGAGCGGCTGCTGGAAGGCTTGAGTTTCGACGCCCCGGAAATGGGGCAGTCGCGCGTGGAAATCGACGCCGCCTACGTCAAAGAGCGGCTCGATGAGGTCACGAAGGATGAAGACTTGAGTAAGTTTATTCTGTGAACGGCTCGTCCGAGGAAGCGCGCCCCATGCGGCGAAGAGGTTTTACACTCGTCGAACTGCTCGTCGTGATTTCGATCATCGGCGTTCTCATCGGCTTGCTGTTGCCGGGAATTCAGTCGGCCAGAGAAGCGGGGCGGCGGGCACAGTGCATGAATAATCTCAAGCAGCTTGGCCTGGGCGTGACGAACCGCGTTGCGACCAACCTGACCTACCCGGCGGCAATGACGGTCCCAAAAACAGAGGAGCCGCGAACGACATCCAATTGGGGCCAAAATTGGGTGATCGCCATTTTGCCGCAGATCGAGCACGGCGGGCTGCTGAAGAGTTTCGATCTTACGAAGCCGATATCCGATCGAGCAAATCGCACTGCCCGAGGCACGTTACTGCCGATCATGCTTTGCCCTTCGGACAACAGGAATCTTCGACCGTACACTCCCTCCGCCCTCCGCTCTGCCGACGGCGATAACTGGGCGCGAGGCAATTATGGTGCGAACGGCTCCGTCCAGCTACTTGCCCAAGAAGATGTCAACGGCCCCGCCTCGCGGTATTGGGCGACCGTTTATACGCGCGGCGTCATGGGGTGTAACACGGCCGTCAAGCCGCAGCAGATTACCGACGGCACATCGCATACCATCATGCTTGCCGAACTTCGCGCGGGCATTTCGGACAACGATCATCGCGGCACCTGGGCAATGGGAGCCGTGGGGGCAAGCAGTCTTTGGGGCGACGGCGTTACCGACGACCAAGGCCCCAATAACCCGACCGAATTTGCCGACGACATACTGGAATGCGACGAAATCAAAGCTTCCGTCGATACGAAGGTGCTGATGCGTGCCAACATGGGCTGCTTTCACGGCAAGAATATTCAAGCCACGGCACGAAGTATGCACTCCGGCGGCGTTTTTTGCTGTTTTTGCGATGGCAGCGTGACATTCATTACCGACTACATCGATCGCAACCCCAATTGGACCATCGACAGCCCGCAGGACTTGCACGTCTGGGAGCGGCTCATGGTATCGGGCGACGGCATGCTACTCAAAGCCAGCGATTGGTGAACGGTGCCCGGCGGCAAATGCCGTAGTAGTTCGATTTTTCGGTTGGTTGCCTAAGTCAATTTGCAATTTTTTCCAAAAACCCCTACAATTACCGTTTGCGTGTATAATCCGTGAATGGGGGCCGCTCACTCGTAGCGTCCCTGTTCGAGACAATCGTCCACTGCAATCCGGCCCATGGACGATCGGTTAAAGCCGGTTCTGGGGAGAAGTATCATGCGGCGCAGGGGTTTTACGCTGGTCGAATTGCTCGTTGTGATTGCTATCATCGGTATTCTCATCGGCCTGCTTTTGCCGGCAATCAATGCGGCCAGGGAATCGGGTCGGCGTGCCGCTTGCATGAACAACATCAAACAGCTTGGCCTGGGGGTAATCAATCACGTTTCTTCTTCGCAAGTCTATCCGGCGTCAATGAATGTGCCGAAAGGGCAAGATCCAGGCAACACCTCCCAGTGGGGTCCAAATTGGATCATTACCATCCTGCCGTATATCGAAGACGTTGGATTGTTGAAGAGCTTCGACCTGAACAAGCCAATCTCCGATCCCGTAAACCGCGTTGCAAGGGGGAGGTCGCTCCCCATCCTGCTGTGTCCTTCCGATACGCACAATCGAACGATGTATAAGCCGGCTGGAAGTCGCTCCGCAGACGGCGACAATTGGGCGCGAGGCAACTACGGTGCCAACGGCTGCGTAGAGCAGATACAAACGGTGGATATTACCGGAGGTGCGTCCACGGTATGGTCATTGTCCTACAAACGCGGCGTAATGGGTTGTAACGTCGGCGTGAAACCGCAACAAATAACCGACGGCACTTCGCATACGATCATGCTTGCCGAGCTTCGCTCCGGCATTGTGGATATCGACCGTCGCGGCACCTGGGCAATGGGAGCTGCGGGAGCAAGCAGTCTTTGGGGTCACGGCGTTACGGACGATCAAGGCCCGAATAATCCCGTTGACCTTGCCGACGATTTGGAGGAATGCGCCGAAATCAAGGCTGCCGTTGATGCAACCGTCCTAACAAACAACAATATGGGCTGTTGTCAGACGAGGACCATGCAAGCCACGGCGCGAAGCACACATTCCGGCGGCGTATATTGCTGCTTCTGCGATGGCAGCGTGACGTTCATTACCGATTACATCGATCATAGTACCAAGTGGACTATCGATAGTGCGCAGGATTTGCACGTTTGGGAGCGACTGATGGTATCGGGCGATGGCATGCTGCTGAAAGCGAGCGATTATTGATCCGCGATGATCGCCGATTCGCCCCTCGACAATCTAAATTGGCAGTCCAACTTCCATAAACACTGCAAATGACTCTTTTTCCAATCAACGGTGCGCTCGGCTACTTTTCTCGGCTTCCCTTGTATGTCGCGCTTGCAATTACAACGGTTGCGCTAGGCGGCTGCGGCAATCCAGAGCCTTTTGCATACGTCAAAGTGAAGGGGAAAGTAACCTACGAAGATGGCACGCTCATCCCGGCAAGTCGGATCGTGGTGTCGTTCGTTTCTCAGGCACCTCCGATCGATGGAAAAACTCACGCTCCGCCCGGACGAGCAGAGGTTGACGTAAAGACGGGCGAGTTCAGCGTCGTGACGAGCCATACTTACAACGACGGACTAATTCGTGGCGACCACAAGGTCTTAATTCAAGGTGCCGGTACACTCGTGCCGGCCGAATATGGCGACCCGGCCAAGACGCCTCTTATGGCCAATACAAACAAGACGCCATTTGAGTTCAAGGTCCGCAAACCGGGCGGGAAGAAGCCGTAGGATCCTCCTGCCGGGAGGAACCATTGTGCAACCCGCAATGAGAAAGTTTGGAACCTTCTTGCAACTTGGCGGACACTGGCTCGTCCCGGCACAATCGACGTACTGCACAGCCCTACTCGCCGCCGACCTACTCGCCGCCGCCGCTCCGCTGGGCTACAATGGTGCGATCAGCGCATTTCATAACCCATTCTACCAACAATGCACCCATGTTTTTCTCCCTGGATGGCGGCGACGGGACCGGTAAATCGACGCAAATCGAGTTTTTATGTCAGTGGCTACGGCAACAGGGCCAACAAGTTGTGACCTGCCGCGACCCCGGAAGCACCCCGCTAGGCGAAGCGGTGCGCGAACTGCTTCTCAATCGGCACGACTTGAACGTCGCACGGCAGTGCGAGATGCTCCTGTATATGGCCGCTCGGGCGCAACTCGTGGAAGAGGTCATCCGCCCGGCATTGAAGGCAGGCAAGATCGTCGTCTCGGATCGCTACCTTTTGGCCAATGTCGTCTATCAGGGGCATGGCGGCGGATTGGATCTGCAGACGCTGTGGGATGTGGGCCTCATTGCGACCGGCGGCTTGTCGCCCGATCTTACCATCGTCCTCGACATGCCCGTTGAAGTGGCCGCCGCGCGCATCCAGCGGCCTCTCGACCGCATGGAGCAGCAGGGCGAAGATTTTCATGCGCGCGTGCGCGAGGGCTTCCTGATCGAAGCCAGTCAGCAATCGGGCCGAATTGTCGTGATCGATGCCTCGCGCTCGTTGCAGGAGGTTCAGTCCGACGTACTCGTTGCCGCAAGTAGGGCCATGGCGAATACGGCCTATGAGGAAGTCGATACGGCCGCCGACGAACGCGATCCGGCAGCAAACTGAAGCACCACAAACCATGACGTGGAACGGCATCGAAGGACACGACGATATCGCGGAAAAACTCCGCCGGGCCACCGCGCGCAATCGCTTGGCAAGCAGTTTTCTCTTCGTGGGAGTCGCCGGCATCGGTAAGCGGGCCTTCGCATTGAACTTTGCCAAGGCATTGCTCTGCCAAAAGCACCGCGAGGCGACGCTCGACCCGTGCGGCGACTGTCAAAGCTGCATCATGGCTGCCGCTGGCACGCACCCCGATATTGAAATCGTTTGCAAGCCGCCCGAAAAATCAGCACTTCCGCTCGATCTTTTTCTCGGTGCGCCGGAACGTCGCGGAAAAGAAGGACTCATCCACGCGATAAGCCTGAAGCCGTTCCTGGGAGGGCGGCGGATTGCCATCATCGACGACGCCGACTATCTGAATACCGAAGGGGCCAACTGCCTGTTGAAAACGCTGGAAGAGCCTCCACCGCGATCCGTGCTGATCCTGATTGGCACCAGCCCCGCGCGGCAGTTGCCCACCATACGCTCACGCTGCCAGCTTATCCGGTTCAGCCCCTTGGCGTTGGATACTGTCGCCGATTTGCTTATGTCCAAGGGGCTTGTGACCGATCTGGCCGAGGCACAAAGGTTGGCCAAGTTCAGCGACGGCAGCATTCAGCAGGCAATGGAACTTGCCGCCCCCGAGCTTTGGTCGCACCGCCGCTTGCTGCTTGAAAAGCTTTCCGCCAGCATTCTGGATAGCGTTGGATTGGCCAAGGAGGTTGCCGCGTTTGTGGACGACGCCGGCAAGGAAGCCCCTGCTCGACGAGCACGATTCCGCCAAGTTGTGACGTTCGCCGCCGATTTCTATCGCCGCTTGGTTCATTCGCGAAGCGCGGCACCGATAACGATGGAGCCGGAACTTCAGGCCGTCTTTGAGGCGGCCGCAGCGCGATTCCAAGGTGACGCGATCGTTGCCGCATGCTGCCTTGAGCGATGTCTCGACACGTTGGGCCAGATCGACCGCAATGCCAACCAGGCGACGTTGATCGAAGCTTGGCTCGACGATTTGGCAGCGGAAACTTCGCTGGTCGGTAACTAGCTTTTTGCGAACAAAGTCGGCCTCGAATTCGTATTTGAAGTTCTGACCGATTCTCTTCGCATTTGTCAACACTTTTTGACGGAAGTACAAAAATGTTCTGTCGGCACATTCGCGCCTTGTACGAAACCTGTTGCACGAATAACATTAAGCTCAGTAGTACGGACTTAATCCGCATTGTCTGCCCATCCTGCGGAATTGAGGAAGTGTGCCCGTCGCTGCTGTGCGAGCAGTACGACTTGCGGCATCCGGAGGAGTTGCAATTCCCCAATTCGGCCCCCGATCCTTGATGGAAGAAGATTCACGGAAAAAAAATCGAATCCTCATGCTTGACAAACATTAAATTCCGTGGATAATAGAAGGCTTACGGAAAATGGCACCACCCGCCCCAAAGGGTTAAGTTGATACCCTAAATGAAGTATGTGGGCGCGTAGGATTTAGTACCAGCAGCCGGACTCGGCAAGATGGAATGGAGGCCATCGGAACGTTGGTGGAACGGAGCTTTTTGACTAGTGGGGAGTATTATTGAAATGCGGAACGTTTTTGAAGCGATTTTGGAATGTGGTCACGACGAAGATTTTATCCCAGCCGAGACACCCGAGTGCGGACGTACCGACGCACCGGCCGGTTCCCGAGCAAAAATTGACATCCTCGCCGAACGCATTTTGCGCGGCCAGCCGTTGTGGCACGATGAAGACCGCTCGGATTATAGTGGTCTGGCCGGTGGCATGCGACCGCGCGTTTAAGACGCATGGCGAAGAACGAGCGATGCCCAACATTCACGCTCGAAGGCCCAATGCGTTGCACGCATAACCGGTGCCTTCGAGCGTTTTTTCGTTTTCCGATACCTGTTTAGCCGTTCGTGGGCGTACATCCATCGCCCGCCGGTCCCAGAGGTTTCAGTTCGGCGCGCCGAACGCGGACCTCGGACGGGGCCTCAATTCCCACGCGGACGCGATCCCCACTGACCCTTACAATGGTCAGTACGATCGACTCTCCAAGTTGAATCCGCTGACTTTCACGTCGTGACAAAACGAGCATTATAGACCTCCATGTCTGAATTATTTCGTGATCGAACTATTTTATAGCACGGCCCCGCTTAGTTTCTTGCAAAATTTCCAAGCGTTGGGCCGTGAATCAATTGCGTCTTTTTGAACCGTTCGCCGCCCGAGCCGTAGAAAAGGATTTGATTCCGATCCGTTTCCCAGATGGCCGAGAATTGCGTTGCGCGCGGCCCATGTAAACAGAAATAGACCCCACACGGCTTATCGTGCCGCCGTAGAATCCGTTCTGATATGGGGAAAGCACCCTCCTGAAGTTCGTATTGATGGCAGATGGTTGCGGTAACAAAATTCCGTAATTCGTCCAGGTTGTTGATTTCTTCGATAGAAGGCAACATGTCTGAAGTTGTACTCCAATCGGTCGGCGCAGAAACTCCCCAACGATGAAGCACTGCGTAGAACAGGCAAAATAGGATAGATGCCGCTAGAATAAGCTATCGGCAAAATAGGCGAACGAATTTGCCGAAGTCTAACGCCGTTTGCACACACTCGGCACGTGCTGCAACATAATTGCAAAACGCATTAGTCTATATAATTACTAGGGTTACAACGATTGAACCGTACCGTTCCAGGCGGAAAAACAAATTTTTCCCCCGGAATCTCGTTAACCGGAATAATCGGCATTAACCGTTGCGGACTGCCTATCTTACGGTACCGTTGTCTTCTTCTTGACTGGCAAATTTCGCCCGGCGTATTCCGCAAAGGATTCGCTGACGCGACCGATCTTCTCGTCACCTTGATGGAGCAGAATACGATAACGCAGCCGCAGGCTTTCGCCCTGGGGCAAGGTATAACCGGTCGGCTCACTTTTCGTAGCCTTGTTCTCCTTCTTCTCCTTCTTCGTTTCCACAAAGGAATCGACGCCAAACGGGTTGGCCGCGAACAGTCCGTACGTTCGGACGTGCCAGCGCGTTGGGTAGTGAAAACTGCTGGGATGGTTCATCATGGCGATGCCGAGCGTTTTGCCGTCGATCGGTCCATGATAATCGACCCACGCGGCCGGCTTACCCCATGCTTTGGCGTCGGTCAGTCCCTGGCTATTGATGATCTGCGCGCCGGTCTTGGCGTCAACGCGCATCGAGTCGGCCACGCGGAGTCCAAAAGTGCCCTCCTTCGTATCGCCAAAATGGAGGGGGCCTTCCGTGGCGCGAATGGTGATATCAAAATCGATCCAGCGCGCCGTCTCGTCCCCGCCAAACGTCATGGTCCGAGCATCCTCGCAGACCTTTTTACCGGACGGCGACAACCAGTCATTTTTGGTCGAGACCACGGCCGACTTCTCGCCGCTTGCCACTCGAAGATATTCGCGATGTACGACCGTGCCCGCTTTTGCCGATGGCGTTTCCAGCCAAAAATCCATTTCGTTCACCTCGCCGTGCATGAACCACAACGAGCGGTGGTGCGGGTGATCGACGGTACCTTTCCCCGACTCATCCATGGGAAACGCCCGCGTCATTGGCTTTCCGGTCGGGCCAAGGATCGGCCAAAGGATCGGTTTGGTGCCCGATTTGATGAGATACTCGGTGAACGGCTTTTCATCGAGTGTAATGGTTACACCCAGATCGGTCTTGCGAGCGCGAACGTGCAGCGGCTTCTTGGCCTTGGCGGCGGG